>JBBSHD010000129.1:0-6704 GCA_038253455.1 Terriglobales bacterium
TGGCGGCGATCGTGGGGCGGAAGCGAGCGGCGGAGATGATTCTTACGGGAAAATCGTTCACCGGTTCTGAGGCGCAGCGCTTGGGACTGGCTAATGAAGCCTTACCGGATGATCAGGTGGAGGCGGCAGCAGCGACAGCGGTGGAGCGTGCCGCCGGGCTTAGTTCGATGGCGGTTGCATTCGCCAAGAAGGCAATTTATTCATCGCAGCGATTCGATGAGGAGCTTGATCGGGTGGAGAGGATCTATCTTGAGGAATTAATGCGAACCGAAGATGCTCGCGAGGGGGTGGCGGCCTGGCTGGAGAAGAGGTCGCCGGTTTGGTCGGGGCAATGAGTGGGCCGCTCGCATAAAGCAGGACAAAAGAAAACGCGGGGTCCTTCGCTCAAACAAGAAGCAAAAGCTCGCTCCAGGATGACAATTCATATTGGGTTTTTGCTTGCCGGCATTTTCTTATACGAATTCTTGAGAGTTCCGCGGGAAGTGCTAAGAGCAAAAGCGGGGGACTAAAAGACGCTTGAGAGTTTCGCTCGAAGTGCGAAGAGCAATGCAGGGAACTAGAGAAGCTTGAGGGTTTCGCACGGAGTGCGAAGAGCAAAAGCAGAAAACTAAAGAAACTTGAATGTCGAAACTGATGACAATGCGCGATGCGGTGGCACGGTTCGTCGCTGACGGATGTTCGGTGGCGCTGGGGTTGCAGATGGAGCAGATGATTCCGTTTGCGGCGGGGCACGAAATCATTCGCCAGAAGAAGCGTGGGTTGACCTTGATTGGGCCCATCTCTGACATTTTGTTCGATCAAATTATCGGGGCGGGGTGCGCGCGCCGGGTCATTGCGGCCTGGGTGGGCAACGTGATGATGGGCTCGGCTTATAACTTTCGCCGGGCGGTGGAAGACGGTGGATTGACGGTCACCAACCTCACCAATTTCTCGGTGGCCCTGGCGCTACAGGCAGGGGCGATGGGTGTCCCATTTCTGCCTGCGCGGACTGCCCTGGGGAGCGACGTCGCCGTGGACAACGAGTTCTTCGAACAGTTTGCGTCGCCATTTACCGGGGAGAAGCTGCATGCGGTGCGGGCGCTGGTTCCCGACGTTGCCATCGTGCATGTGCAGCGCGCTGATGCCGACGGCAACGCCCATTGCTGGGGAAATTTCGGGGTGATGCTGGAGGCGGTTCGCGCGGCGCGCTCGGTGATCGTTTGTGCCGAGGAAGTTGTTGCGGCTGACGTCATCTCCAGCGATCCCAACCGCACTGTGATTGCCGGGTTCATGGTGGCAGCGGTGGTGCAGGCCCGCGGCGGGGCCCATCCTTCACCGGTGCAGGGCTACTACAATCGTGATGACGAAGCTTTTCGCCAGTACCACGCCGATTCGCGTGCCGGGTTTGAAGCTTGGGCGCAGCGTTGGGTTTACGGCGTTCCCGACCTCGCGGGATATATGGATCTGCTGGGTGATGCGCGGAAACGGGAACTGCAAGTGAAGGAGCACGTGTATGCGGCGGCTGCGGATTTCGGGTTCTAGTAATGGAATATGAGATTAGTGCGAACGATTTGAGCGCGCGCATCGCCTCGGGTGAAAGCCTGGTGCTGCTCGACGTACGTGAGGGTTGGGAGGTGGCGGCGGCGCCGTTTCCCGGATCGCTGCACATTCCCATGGGGGACATTCCCGGCAGGGTGCACCAGGAGGTCGATCCCGATGAGCACATCGTGGTTATATGCCATCATGGAGTGCGATCGTTGAATGTGACCAACTGGATGCGCGGCGCCGGGATGGCTCACGTGCAGTCGCTTCGGGGCGGGATTGATTTGTGGTCGCGCGAGGTGGATGCTTCGGTGCCCCGGTATTGATCGGTCGTCGAGCAAGTCTTCGGGTTTTGGCGGAAGGGCAAGAACAAAAGAAAACGCGAGATCCTTCGCTCAAACAAGAAGCAAGAGCTCGCTCCAGGTGACAAAGGTTTGGGGGCGTGTTCGCTTAGCTGCACTACTTCATGCAACTTCTTGAGGTTTTCGCGGAAGGGCAAGAACTAAAGAACATACGGGTTGTGACTTCTAAATGAAAAAAGAGCTGGTTGAACTTCTTATTAATGATCGCACTTACGAGATTGCTATTCATCCCAGCAAGCTGCTGCTGGATGTGTTGCGTGATGAGTTGCAGTTGACTGGATCCAAGCGGGGGTGTGATGACTCCTCCTGCGGATCTTGTACGGTGCTGGTCGAAGGTGTACCCACGCTGGCTTGCACCGCGCTGGCGGCCAGTTTTTCCAGTGACTCTGATGCCGGCATTGCGCCGCTAGCCATCACCACCATCGAAGGCGTGACCGAACATGGGGCGCTGGCGGCCATCCAAAAAGCTTATGGGGAATGGGGCGGAGCGCAGTGCGGATTTTGTACCCCGGGCTTCATCATGACCGTGAAGGCGTTGATGCGTGACAACCCTGACCCCAGCGATGCGGAGATGCGGCAGGCGCTCGGCGGAAATTTGTGCCGCTGCACCGGATATAGCCAGATGTACTCGGCCATCAAAGCCGCGGTGGCCGCGGAGCGGCAGGGACTGATGACCGCGCAACCCTTACCCGGGGAAGCGGGACATGCGCAGGCGCAACCAGCGCAACCGCGGCATGAGCAAGCGGCCGCAACCCAGGCGCGCGAGAACCCCAAGCCATGAGCGACTTCTCGATTATCGGCAAGCCAATCGCGCTGGTGGACGCTGCCGGCAAGACCACCGGCGCCGGAAAATATACCGATGACCTCACCATGCCGGGGATGTTGATCGGCAAGATATTGCACTCGCCGCATCCGCATGCGCGCATTAGACGCCTCGATGTTTCGCGGGCGCGGGCGCTGGCCGGGGTGAAGGCGGTGATCACCGGGGAAGATGCGCCCAACCGGTATGGCATTCTTCCGGTGGGGCACGACGAGACCGCGCTGGCGGTGGATAAAGTCCGCTACATCGGGGACAACGTGGCCTGCGTCGCGGCTACGTCGGAATCGATTGCGCTGGCGGCGCTCGAGCTGATTGACGTGGAGTACGAAATTCTTCCCGCGTATTTCGATCCCGAAGATTCGATGAAGGCCACCACCGACCTCATACACGATCACAAGCCCAATAACCTGGAGAAGGATTATCACCATGTCTTCGGCGATCCCGAGGCGGGGTTTGCCGAAGCCGATGCGGTGGCGGAGGCGCGCTTCCTCGCTGCCGAGGTCACGCACGCCGCAATGGAGCCGCATTCCACGCTGGCCGCCTTCGATATCGATTCCCAGACCAGCGGGCCGGGCAGGCTCACCGTCTGGTCGTCGACCCAGGTGCCGTATTACCTGCAGCACAAGCTTTCCATCGTGCTGGACATGGCCATGTCCCAGATCCGAGTGATCAAGCCACTGGTGGGCGGCGGGTTTGGCGGCAAGAGTGAAGTAATTCCGCTGGAAATTATCGCGGCGGTGGCGGCGCGCAAAGCCAATGCCCCGGTGAAGATCACTTATACCCGCGAAGAAGTTTTCTGGGCGCATCGCGGGCGGCCGCGCACCATCATCGACCTCAAGACCGGGGTAAAAAAAGATGGCCGCATCACCGCGGTGGCGGCGCGGGTCATTCAGGATGGCGGCGCGTACTGCTCCTACGGAATCGTGACCATTCTTTATTCAGGCGCGCTGCTGGGTGCTCTCTATGACATTCCCAGCATTCGCTACGACGGCTACCGGGTGCTCACCAACAAGCCCGCTTGCGGCGCCATGCGCGGCCACGGCACCGTCAATGTGCGGTTCGCGTTCGAGTCCCAACTCGATGAGCTGGCCAGGACCATCGGCATGGATGCAGTGGAGATTCGCCGGGTGAATTTGTTGAAGGTCCCATGCATCACCATCAACGGATTGCGGGTGCAAAGCTACGGCCTGCCGGAATGCATTGAGAAGGTAGCGGCGGCGTCGCAGTGGGCAGAGCGCCAGGGCAAGATGGGCCGCGGCCGCGGCCTGGGCGTGGGATGCAGCCACTACGTGAGCGGCGCCGCCAATTCGATCATCCGCTCAGACATGCCGCACTCCACCGTCAACATCAAGATCGATCGCGATGGCGGGGTGGTCATTTATACCGGGGCGTCCGAGATTGGGCAGGGCTCCGACACCATGGTGGCGCAGATCGCCGCCGAAGTACTGGGCTGCTCACTGCAGCGGGTGAAGATTGTCGCCGCGGATACCGACCTGACTCCCATCGACATCGGATCGTATTCCAGCCGGGTAACGTTTATGAACGGGAACGCCACCCTGCGCGCTGCTCAGGACATCAAGAAGCACATCGTGGCGGCGGCGGCCGGCAAGATGAATTGCGCTCCTGACGAGGTCATCATGCGCGGCGATAAGGTGTTCAAGAAAATGCTGCCGGAGGGCGCCGACGGAAAAAATTCTGCGGCACAAGAAAAAACCTCCCAGGATGCCCCCGCGCCGGCAGCGGGCGACCCCACGGTTTCCGGACACGTCGAAGGCCAGATTCTGCGCGGATCGGTGCAGCAGAAGCGTAAGGACGAAGGTCCCAAGGACCACATGAGCTTCGAAGAAGCGGTGGTGGCGGCCATTGATTTCAGCGGGGCGTTGAGCGGGACGGGCTCCTACGCTCCTCCGCCCGAAGCGCGCGGCGGCAAGCAAAAAGGCGGTGGCGTGGGGCCGTCTCCGGCCTACTCCTATGCGGCCCAGGTGGCGGACGTCTCGGTGGACGAAGATACCGGCGAGGTCACCGTCAACAAAATATGGGCGGCGCACGATTGCGGGCGCGCATTGAATCCCACGGCGGTCGAAGGCCAGGTCATCGGCTCGGTGTGGATGGGCGTGGGCCAGGCGCTGTACGAAGAGATGGTCTGGAAAGACGGATTGCTGATGAACCCGGGCCTGCTGGAATACCGGTCGCCGTCGTCGGTCGAATCTCCCGAGGTGTGCTGCATGATCGTGGAGAGCGTCGATCCCGAGGGACCGTTCGGGGCCAAGGAATGCAGCGAAGGCTCGCTGGCGGCGGTGATTCCCGCGATCGCCAACGCCATCTATGATGCGGTAGGAATCCGTCTGCGCGAGACTCCTTTTACCCCGGAGCGAGTGCTCTCCGCATTGCGCGCGCAGAAATCGGGAAGCAAGAAACTGGAAATGACGGGCGGCCTCGATCCGACGGCGCCCGACCGTTTTCGCGAGCATGGGGGCAGCCTGTGTTTTGAGGGCAAGGGACCGGCCCGGAACAGCGCTGACGCCGCGCGGCCCAGGGGCGCCAGTTCCCCGGAAGCAGCGGGTGCCGATTGAGCCTGCCTCCTTTTCAATTACTGCGTCCGCGAAACCTGATGGAGGCGGTGTCGGCGCTCGACCGTCACTCGGGGAACATCAAGATCACGGCCGGCGGCACCGACGTGATTCCTTCGCTGAAGCAAAACCTTTTCTCGCCGGAGTACGTGCTTGATCTGCGCGGCATCGCCGATCTGCGGGGAATCGCCATCGTCCCCGGAGAAGGCACGGTGATCGGGGCGCTCACCAGCCTCAGCGATCTCGAACATTCGGCGCACATCCGCCAGAATTACCAGGTTTTGCACGCGGCGGCGCAGACGGTGGCGTCGCCCATCCTGCGAAATATGGGGACCATCGGCGGCAACATCTGCCTGGACACGCGCTGCCTGTGGTACAACCAGTCGCTTACCTGGCGAAAATCCTGCGGGTTCTGCATTAAGAAAGATGGCGACCTTTGCCACGTGGCGCCGGGGAGCGAGCGCTGCTGGGCGGCTTTCTCCGGGGACACCCCGCCCGCGCTGCTGTGCCTCGAGGCCGAAGTGGAAATCGCCGGCGCAGGGGGAACGCGGCGGGTGGCCCTGAAGGATTTTTATCAAAACGACGGCATCGCCTTCCTGCGCCTGCAGAAAGATGAGCTGCTCACCCGCGTGATTCTGCCCGAATCAACTTCAGGGCTGGCAGGCGCGTATCACAAGCTGCGGATGCGGGGATCGATCGATTACCCGCTGGCGGGGGTAGCGGTTACGTTGAAGCAGCGCAACAGCGGCGCGCCGCACGGAGAAATTGAAGAAGCGCACATGGCCATCACCGCGGTAAATCCGTCGCCGCGCCTGGTGGCGGGCCTGGATAGAATTCTTGCCGGTAAGATCGTGAACGATGAGCTGGCGCGGGCGGTGGGCGACCTGGCCGCCGGCGCCGCCAAGCCGCTGACCACATCAGCCCTGACTCCTGAATACCGGCGCGAGATGGTTCGGGTGTATGCCAGACGAACGTTGCTGGCGGCCGGCGCGCTGCTGAACTAACCGCGGTTTCGGACTATCCTTATAGAGCACCGATGATTACCGACTGCCACGTGCACATCCAGCCCGTCGAAATGTTCAAGCCGCAGGCTCTGGCGGTGATGAAAAAGAAGCGTCCCAACTTCGAGCAGATCGTTGAATACTGCCGCTCACCCCGGGCGTTTCTGAAGTATCTCGATTCGGTGGGAATCGACCGCGCGGTGCTCATCAACTATGTAGCGCCCGAGTTGATGGGTTTTACCCCGGCGGTCAACGAGTTCGTGGTGAAGTATTGCCGTGAATCTCCGAAGCGGCTGATCCCTTGCGGCAGCGTGCATCCACGCCACACCAGCAATGTGGTGGATGACATGGAGCAGGTCGTGCGCTCGGGAATCCGGATGATCAAGATTCATCCCCCCCACCAGCTGATCTTCGCCAACGATTATTTGAA
>JBBSHD010000130.1:0-6669 GCA_038253455.1 Terriglobales bacterium
AATTCCTGCATCGCTTCGTAAATATGTTCTGTAGTGACACCGTAGGGGATGATGGCATTCTTATTGAAGCCAGATGAGTCTACCGGCTCGGGTATGCACGCTGCAGCCTCAATTGGGTCAGACATTCGACAAAATCCTCAAAGCTGGAAGCATCTGCGTTCTTTATGTTGCATGCCAAGTACATATGTTGATTCCAAGAGATAGGCTAGGTACGCTACCCTCTCTGGTCTCAAAATAAAACCCTTCCCTGATGCTTCCCAGGGCGCGTAAGCTCGTTCTCCATGCGCCTGATTGATCTCATTCGAAAAAAGCGGGACGGCTTTGAGCTGACCGCCGAAGAAATCCAGTTCATCATCGCCGGGTACACTCGCGATGAATTTCCTGACTATCAAATTTCCGCGTGGCTCATGGCAGTGCTGCTCCGCGGCATGAAACCGGCGGAGATTGCCGGCCTCACCGAAGCCATGCTGCACTCCGGCGAGGTGCTTGACCTATCCGAATTGCCGGGCAAGAAGGTCGATAAGCATTCCACCGGCGGCGTGGGCGACAAGACTTCGCTGGTGCTGGCCCCGGTGGCGGCTGCGGGTGGGCTTTTTGTACCCATGATCAGCGGGCGCGGCCTGGGACACACCGGCGGGACCCTCGACAAGCTCCAGGCCATCCCCGGCTTCCGCGTCGATCTCTCACTGGCCGAGATGATTGCCACCATGAAGGCATGCGGCTGCGCCATGATCGGGCAAACCGCCGAGATTGCTCCCGCCGACAAGAAGATCTACGCTTTGCGCGACGTCACCGGCACAGTAGAAAGCGCGGCGTTGATTTGCGCCTCCATCATGAGCAAGAAGATGGCGGAGGGCATCGATGCGCTGGTGCTTGACGTCAAGGTCGGCTCCGGCGCGTTCATGAAAAACGAGAACGACGCTGCCCACCTCGCCGGGCTCATGGTCGAAACCGGGGAGCGCATGGGCAAGCGCGTGGTGGCGCTGCTCACCCGAATGGACCGGCCCCTGGGCCGCAACGTTGGCAACGCTCTGGAGGTCACGGAATGCGTCGAGGTGATGCGCGGCGGCGGCGGCAAAAATGATGATCTGCGCGATCTTTGCATCGAGCTGGCAGGATGGATGTTCTTCCTCGGCGACCGCACTCCCAGCGTGGAAGAGGGCAAGCGCCTGGCGCAAGAGATCATCAGCTCGGGCAAGGCCCTGGAAAAATTCAAGCAGATGACCGAATTACAGCGCGGAGACCCGCGGGCGATCGATGATCCATCGCGCCTGCCGCAGGCGGCTAATACTACCGTGGTCACGGCGCGAGACGCGGGGTTCGTGCAGTCCATGCAGTGCGAGCGCATTGGCGTGGCCAGCCTCATCCTGGGCGGCGGCCGCGAGAAGAAAGAGGACATCATCGATCCCGCGGTAGGCTTGATCATCCACAAAAAAACCGGCGATGCGGTGCAATCCGGCGAACCCCTGGTCACCATCCATTACAATTCCAGCGCACGCCTCGAAGAGGCCCGGCAGATGATCGCTGAGAGCTACACAATTGGCGCCGCCGCGCCGGCCAATGTTCCACTGGTCGGCCGGGTGATTGGCAAGATGTTACCCAAAGTTCCGGCTGGTGTTTGAGAAACTGGTTTCACCGGCGCCAGATCGGGAATGCTGTATGCTCACCGCTGCTCGCGCACTCGCGAAACAGGAGATTTGAATGGGGCGTTTTACCGGACTCATCGGCTTGTCCATGATGGTGGCTGCGGCATATTTCTTCTCAACCAACCGGCGGGCGATTCGCTGGAAGACAGTGGCCTGGGGCCTGGGACTGCAGGTTATCTTCGCCCTTTTTGTCTTCCGCCTGGGGATGGGCCAGGCAGCTCTCAAGAAGGCGGGCGGCGCGGTGTATACCCTGCTTTCGTTTTCATTTGCCGGCTCATCTTTTGTGTTTGGCCCGCTGGGCACGCAGAAGCCGTCGATCGGCTTCTTTTTCGCCTTCATGGTGCTGCCCACCATCATTTTTATCAGCGCCTTTTTCGCCGTCCTCTATCACTTCGGCATCATGCAGTTCATCATCAAGATCGCCGCCCGGGTCATGATGAGCTTGATGGGCATCAGCGGCGCCGAGTCGCTCGACGTGGCCGCCAGTATTTTTATGGGACAGACCGAGGCGCCCCTCACCATCCGCCCTTACCTGCCCGATTGCACCACCTCCGAGCTGATGACCATCATGACCGCTGGCATGGCGCATGTCTCTGGCGGAATTATGGGCGCTTATATCCTCTTCGGCATTCGCGCCGAGCATTTGCTTTCGGCGGTAATCATGACCGCGCCCGGCACCATCGTCATGGCGAAAATGCTGGTGCCCGAAACCGAGCAGCCGCGCACTGCCGGCAAAGTCGAACTGGCCGATGACGAAACCCACAAGAACGAAAACATTCTGGGCGCGATCGCGCGCGGCACCATGGATGGCGGACAACTGGCTTTCAACGTAGCCATTATGCTGATCGCATTCCTGGCCCTGGTAGCGCTGCTCAACGGCATGATGGGAGGCATTCATAACCTCAATCACATGGCGTGGTTTCCCCAGAGCATGGAGACGGTGCTGGGAGCGTTGTTTGCGCCGGTGGCATGGATCATCGGCGTTCCCGCGCAGGATTGCATCGCCATCGGCAACCTGCTGGGGACGCGCATGGTGATCAACGAGCTGGTGGCCTATTCCCTGCTGGGAGCGCAACAGGCGTCGCTGTTGGCAAAGTCCTACACCATTGCGACCTTCGCGTTATGCGGCTTCGCCAACTTTGCCTCCATCGGCATCCAGATCGGCGGCATCGGGGCGCTGGCCCCCAATCGCCGCAACGAGCTCGCCCGCCTCGGCTTTCGCGCCATGCTGGCCGGCACCATGGCCAATCTGATGTCGGCATCGATTGTCAGCCTCCTGATATGACACTGACTTGATTCATGAAAACCGATTCCATGGATGATTTCGCCAACGCCGATCAGGCGGCGCAACTGGTTCTGTCCAGGACCTCACTGCGCCCCCGGGTTGGACTTGTGCTGGGTTCGGGACTGGGCGCCTTTGCCGACTCAGTCAGCGGCGCCACGCGAATCCCGTTCGCCGACATTCCCCACTTCCCCGCTTCCACCGCTCCAGGACACGCGGGACAGATGGTCATCGGTGAAGTAGAAGGCTCGCCCGTGGTGGTGATGCAGGGCCGCGTCCATTTCTATGAGGGATACACACCGCAGCAAGTCATCTACCCGGTACGGGTAATGGCGCGCATGGGGGTCAAAGCTCTCATCCTGACCAACGCCGCCGGCGGCATCAGCTCAGGCCTGAAACAAGGCGGCCTGGTGGTGCTGAGCGATCATATTAACTTGCAGGGTGTGAATCCCATGATGGGCGGCAACGATGACCGGCTGGGGCTGCGATTCTTCGACATGAGCGAGGCTTATGACCCGGAATATCGCAAGCAGGCCCTGGCCGCCGGGAAGAAGCTGGGCATCAACATCAGCGAAGGAGTTTACATCGCGGTGAGCGGCCCAAGTTACGAAACCCCTGCGGAAATCAGGGCTTTCCGAACGCTCGGCGCCGATGTGGTGGGCATGTCCACGGTGCCGGAAGTGATCGCGGCGCGGCACATGGGGATCAAGGTGCTGGCGATCTCATGCGTGACCAACCTGGCGGCCGGCATTTCGAAACAACCGTTGTCGCATGCGGAAGTTCTGGAAACCGGCGAGCGGGTGAAGGGCGACTTCATGGCGCTGATTCGCGCCGTGCTGCCGGGGATTGCGGGCGGGGTGTAACCATCCTTCGCCTTTGATCTGAAACCGCAGGAATCTCAAGAAGTCGCATAGAGAGTGCGGTGAAGCGCAAACACCCTAACCATTGTCATCCTGGAGCGAGCTTTTGTTTCTTGTTTGAGCGAAGGAACTCGTGCTTTCCTCGGCTCTTGCTTGATGCGGCGCAAACGACGCCGCAAGCCAACTAAGAAGTTGGCCTCGACCACATCGCTGATCTCGTGGATGCTTTTTCGCCTTCCCGCCAGGGCTCGTTCATCATCGGCGCCGGGTTCAGGGTTTTGGTCAGCACCAGTTGCACGTCACTGATGTGGCGCTCGCGGAATGCGCCTTCGCAATACCCCAAATAGTAATTCCACATGCGGATGAACCGGTCGTCGAAGCCCTGGCTGCGCACTGCATCGAGATTTTCCTGGAAGGACTGCCGCCAGGCTTTAAGGGTCTCGGCGTAGTGCATGCCGATGTCTTCCATGTCGAACATCTGCATGCTGGTGCAGCGCAGCAGGGAGCGCTGGATCTCGATCACTGACGCCAGCTCGGCGCCGGGGAAAATGTATTTCTGTATCCAGTCGCAGCTCTTGCGGTATTCCTGAAATTTGTTTTCGTTGATGGTGATGGATTGCAGCAGCATCGTGCCTTCGGGCTTGAGCAGGCGATTGCAGTTGCCGATGTAGTCGTCGTAGTGTTCGTGGCCCACCGCTTCGAACATCTCAATGCTGACGATCTTGTCGTAGCTGCCCTGCAGGTTGCGGTAATCCTCCAGCAGCAGCTGGATGCGGGCGCCGGCTTCGCCCAGGTTCTGGAAAACGTCGCGCGCATATTCATGCTGGCGCTGGCTGATCGTGGTGGTGGTGATGCGGCAGCCGTATTCGCTGGCGGCAAACGCCGCCCAGCCTCCCCATCCCGTGCCGATTTCGAGGACGTGATCTTTCGGGCCCAGCCGCAGCTTGCGGCAGATGCGGTCAAATTTCTGGATCTGGGCGCGCGCCAGCGTATCGCCCGCACCCTGGTAGTAGGCGCAGGAATAGGTCATGCTGCGATCAAGAAACAGGCTGTAAAAATCGTTGCCCAGGTCGTAGTGGTAGCTGATGTTCTTGCGGCTTCCCACCCGGGTGTTGGAATTGCGGCGATGACGCAGCCGGTCGAAGATGCGCATGGCGGCGGAGAAGACGCGGTTCTTGTTTTCCACAGCGTTGAGATTGCGCACCGCCAGCCGCACCACCGAAACCAAGTCGGGCGATGACCACTCGCCATCCATGTAAGATTCGCCCATGCCCACGTCGCCGCCGAAGACCGCGCGGCGGAAGAAACTCTGGTGATGCACCACCACCATCGCGCGCAGCGGGCTGGCGGCGTCGCCGAACGCATACGTCTCTTCCGGGCATACTACTTCGAGAAAGCCTGATGTGAAGCTCTTCAGCGTGTTCAGAAACATGGCCTTGGCCATGCGATCGAGGCGCCCCGCGCCGGAACGGCCTAATTGGTTTTCCACGATGCCCCCAGATGTTTTTTCCCAGCCGCTTGAAAATGCCCGCCCCCGGGATGCGGCACCACCGGGACGCCTTTCAACTTGAGCCTGATGGCCTGCCAGTGGATGGCGGCCGTGACCTTGGCGGTGAGCCAGGGGAAGCGCAGCAGCGCGCTGTGAAGCTGCGTCTTCTCCCACGGACGCCGCGACAATTTCAAGGTCGAATCAAAGATGCTGACGCCATCCTCGGCGCTGTTGCTTTGCACCACCAGGTCGTCGCCGGGTGAGGTGAACGTCCAATCGTAGCTGTGGCCCATCTTCAGGAAGGGCGAGACGTGAAAAGTTTTGCGAAAGCGATATTTTTTCACGGACGACGTCCGCGCGGTCATCGGCTCCAGTTCCTCGGCTTGCGAGAGCCAGTAATTCTGGGTTTCGGCGAATGTATTGTTTACCTCCGCCATCACCATTTGCAGCCGCTCTTCCTCATCATAAAAATAAAAAAATGATACCGGATTGAAGTTGTAGCCCAGATAGCGCAGGTGGGTGAGCAGAAAGATCTGGCCCCGCGGCAGGAGAATTCCGTGGCGCGCGGCATCGACTTCCAGGCGCCGGCGCAGCGGCTGGCCGGGATCGCCAAAGTGATCGCGCTGGTGATACGCCGCCCAGTTCCAGCGGTTATAGCTGGAAAACGGGGAGATGCGCATCAGCTCCGGCAGCTTGTCCACGTCGAGGAAGGCCATGAACAGCGGGTAGGTGAACTCGTGCCGCACCGGCGCGAAACGCCGGTGGCGCAGGTCGCCGAGAAAGATCGCCGACTCCATTCCGGTTACCAGTCGACCCCGAGGGTCTTGGCCACGCGGATGGCCGAATTCAAGCCGTCTTCGTGGAACCCATACATCCAGTAGGCGCCGCAGAAGTGGGTGCGGTTGACCCCGCTGACTTCACTCCATCGGCCTTGCGCGCGCACCGCGTCGAGGGTGTAGAGCGGATGAAAATAGGTCATCCGGCGCAATATTTTTTCCTGGTCCACGGCGCGGCCGCCGTTCAGGGTCACGCAGTAATCCTGATCGGAAGCCAGCGCCTGCAGGCGGTTCATGTGATAGGTGACCTTGGCCGCATCGGCAGCTCCAGCGCCGTTCTGCGGGCTCACATGATAGTTCCAGGAGGCGCGCGCCGCCGGCCGGCGCGGCAGCAGCCGGGTATCGGTATGTAGCATGGTGTCGTTGCGGCTGGTAGAAAAATTCCCCAGGACTTCGCGTTCTCGCGGGCTGACATCTCGCAGCAGCGCCAGCGCCTGGTTGCCGTGGCATGCCATCACCACCTCGTCGAAACTCTGCGGCGGACGGTCATTGAAGTGCAAGGTCGCCGAGCCGGCCTCGCGGGTGATCCCGCTCAAGTCCGCGCCCAGGGTGATGC
>JBBSHD010000131.1:0-6660 GCA_038253455.1 Terriglobales bacterium
CAATCTGCACCAGATTGTGGCCGTCCCGCGCTCCGGTTCAGGACCGGTACAAATCCTCGCCAGCCTGACCATTCCGGTATGGACCATGGATGCAGGCGCCGACGGCACAATCTTTATCGATCAGGTTGACCGCCCTTTCCAAATCCTGCGCTTCCCTGTTTCTGGCGGTGTGCCTGAAGTGCTCGGCGCCTCCCCCAGCCGCGGCACCGACCTTTCCGCACCGGTGGAGTTTCCCGATGGCCGCTTTCTCCTTACAACACTTTTCGCTGGCCGTTCTCAACTCTTGATTGGCAAACCCGGCGGGAATTTTTTCCCGCTGGTGGATACCATGGAGGAGACGAGCCTGCCCGCCGCAGTGCTCAAGGACAATCAAGTGGCACTGGTGGCGGGAACCGGTAGTCTTCAGACTATCGCGATCGCTTCGGCGGGCGACGGCCGTATCATTCGACGCCTGCAAGGTTGCAAGGGTAAGAGCGTAACCAGCCTGGCGGCTTCAATCGATGGAAACACACTCTATTACACGGCCGAAGGGATCCTTTGGGCCATCCCATCCACCGACGGCACGCCGCGCAAGATTTCTGCCGGAGATGGCGTGGCCGTCGATCCCAACGGCAGAGATCTCATCGTTAACCTGGTAGAAAAGGCCGGAGTGCATCTGGTTCGGATTCCTGTTGACGGCGGAACACCACAAGACATTCAAGTTCAAACCGATCTTTCCATTGTTCCCCTCGCATTGGGCGGGAGAAGTCTTAACAACAGCGGCAAGTTGGTGGTCGGCGTCGTGCCGCGCGATTCCTGGTTCTTCAGGGCCGCTGTGCTTGACTTGGCCAGCGGAAAATTTACCAGTATCCCGCTGGACTTCACAGGTGACGTATTCATGTTCGGGTGGACGAATGACGGACATGTACTGGCATACGGCGAGCTAATGCACAGCCACATCTGGCGTATCCGGCCGCTTCGTTGATCGATGAACGGGTCTTGGCTGCCCAGTTCCGCTAGCCCAAAAGAATTCGCTACTGCGGCAGGCCCACCTTGCGCACCCACTCCGCAAACCGCGGATCGGAACGCAAGGGATCGAGCATGAAGTCGGTCTTCAACCCTTCCAGCTTGGCATCGTGTTCCTGGTAAGCGGTGTTGAGCCACCTGAATGCCTGATCTTTGTCTCCCAGGTCGGCATAAAGCTGGGTGATGGTGTACGCGGATGAGTAACCGGTCTTGCGTTGCGCTTGCCGCACTTCGATGCCTTGGCTGAGTGCGCCCTTCCAGCCCGCGGCGCCATATCCCTGTGCCAGGGCTGAAGCAAATTCCGATTCCTTTTGATCACCGGAAAGCTGGCCATAGGTCTTCCACTCTTCAATGACCTGCGGGTACATGCGCTTACCCCAATACGCCTGGGCTAGGTAGGCGTGCGCCATAGCGAATTGCGCGTTTTCATTGGCCACCTATTTACTCAGAATAATGGCCTCATCATAGTGTCGCGCCATGATTTGAATGACCCCCATCCACGAGCTATAGACGGGCGACTGCGGATCCAGCTGGTGGGCGCGGTCGGCTTCGGCAAAGGCCTCCTGTTCCCTGCCCCCAATCATGCCCAGGTCATACGCATACAGCCAGTGTTCCGCGGCGTCGTTAGGATCAAGTTCCAGGGCCTTTTTGTACTCGGCCTCGCCTTCGGCAAAATCCAGGTCATACTCCATATAATTGCTGCCCAGAACAGCATGGGCGTAGGCCAGGGTCGGATCCAGTTCCAGCGCCTTGCGGGCGGCCGCGTTCGATTTTGGAAAGCTCTCGCTCGGGGTGCCGCCAAAGAAGGTCATGGCGCCATAAGCGTCGGCCAGGCCGACATAGGCCAGCGCGTAGCCGGGATCCCTGGCGATGGCCTGACTGAAATAGGAGATCGCGCTGGTAATCCCGGCGGCAGTTTGTTTGTTCCAGTCATAGCGGCCCTTCAAATACAACTCATAAGCTTCTGGATTCTGTGTGCCCTGCCGGGTGACTTGCTGCTTTTGTGAGGTGCTGAGTTGGGACCGCAACTTTTCCGCGATGTCGCCGGCTATCTTCTGTTGCAGCGAAATGATGTCCGCGCTCTTGCCGCTGTAGTGGCGCCCCCAGATTTCGGTGTTGTCGCGAACGTCGGTAATCTCTGCGCTCACTTCAATATTGTCACCGCGCGGGACCACTCGCCCGTTTACCAGCGCGGTCACGCCCAGTTCTTTGCCCGCCGTCTGCACATCCACATCCTTGCCTTTGTAGTGGAAAACTGAGCTGCGCGACTTCACTTTGAGCTGGGGCACGTGTGCCAGGTTGTCGATCAACGATTCGGTGATGCCATCGCTGAGATAGTCGGTATTGGCGTCTCCGCCGCCATTGACGAAGGGCATGACCGCTATGGAATCAATCTGCGCCGTCCTCCTCGAACCCAGAAACCAGGCGCCGGCAGCCGCCAGCCCGATGAGAGCAATGCAGGCGGCCGCGATCCAGGCCACAGCACGAGGGCGCGGTTTCCCCGGCTGCGGCGCCGCGGCGGCGAATCTGGTCGAGTCGGAGTCCCGTTTCAGCCGCTGCAAATCCACGCAAATCTCAGACGCGTGCTGGTAGCGAAGGTTCCGGTCTTTCTCCAGGCACTTGTTGATGATTTCTTCCAACTGGGACGGCAGATCAGGATTGAACCGCACCGCCGGCGCCGGCGTCCCATCCAGAATGGCTTTGAAGATCACTCCCGAAGTATCGCCGCGGAACGGCAGTTGCCCGGTTGCCATCTCGTATAAAACTGCGCCGAACGAGAACAGGTCGCTGCGAACATCGAGTTCCTTCCCTCGAACCTGCTCCGGAGACATATACGCCACGGTGCCGAGTACGCTGCCGGGGCTGGTGAGATGCTCACCCGCGTCCAGCGTCGCGGCGCTCGCATCCGCGCCGGCTCCAGCCTTCTCTGACAATTTGGCCAGCCCAAAGTCGAGAATCTTCGCCTGGCCGCGCGCGGTCACGAAGATGTTGGCCGGCTTGATGTCCCGATGAATAATGCCCCGGGAGTGAGCGGCATCCAGGGCATCGGCGATCTGGATTGCCTGATCCAGCAGGGTCTCAATTTCCAGCGGCTTTCCCGCCATCTGATGACGAAGCGTCTGCCCTTCCAGCAGTTCCATGGAAATAAAAGCGCGGCCATCGGCTTCGTCAATCTCGTAAATCGTGCAGATGTTGGAATGATTCAGGGCGGAAGCAGCCTTGGCTTCGCGTTGAAACCGGCTGAGAGACTGAGGGTCGTGCGCGACATCCTCGGGCAGAAACTTGAGGGCGACGAACCGATCGAGCTTCATGTCCTGCGCCTTGTAAACCACACCCATGCCGCCACCGCCGAGTTTCTCGACAATGCGGTAGTGCGAGATAGTCTGATCGATCATGGGTCGCGCAATGTTAGGCGGGGCGGCAAGGACAAGTCAATGAACCGGGGCTGGCGGCGAAGTTTCAATTTGCGCCGACTGCTCTGCAGGAAGAGAATCACTGGAACATGAAACGCTATTTCTTTTTGATCGCCCTGCTCCTGGGTCTTCTTTTTGATCCTCAAGGACAGAAACAAAGGGACCCGTTAGTCCCCATCGTTGCACTCCAGTTGCCGTTCGGAATCTTCTCGGAGGCAGTACAGATTAATTATTTCTGCGCGGATCATTCGGCGGCTTCGGCCAGTACGTCAAACCTGATGAGAACCGGACGGCATACGTCATTTTCGGGCCCGCGGGCCAAGCGTCAACCACGAACATAAAGATCATTGCTTATTTGCCAGGATGCGAAGTCATCACTATGGATCTTGCCGTAAGGAGTGCGCCATTAACACCGGCTCATTCCGTGCAAACCGCTCCCCTGGGTTTCGCTGCATGGCCAGGTCCTTCCCCTGTCGATTACCCAGGTTCAACCAGCCCAAGTGGAAGTTTCTTATCTCGCCGTCTGGGGAAACCACTTCTTTGGCGTCATGGACGGGTTTGTCACAACCATCCGGCTGGGCGGCGTTCGTCCTGATAAGGAGGGGAAGTTTGAGCTGAAGATTCCGGATTCTACAAACAGTCGACATTGGGCGATGGCGAGCTCGAATTCATCCTGCGCAACCCCACCACCGGTAATATCGTAGCTATGTTGGAACCCGAGGAAATAGATTCGAAATCTCCCTGGCTCAAGATACGGTCTATTTACCCTTCATTGCTGCTGCTCATACCACAGCGTTGTCGAAACAATGGGCCGGAGTCCTGTATGCCGCATGCTGGCCGCACCGCCACAGATTCCTCGAACGCACGACAGCGGCTTCCTCAACGGAATTGGAAAATCCGTGAATACTGGCACATGGGAGACACGAAGATCCGGTTGCGGAACTCAATCTCCCTAAGTTTGAGTGGAGAAAAAAGGCCGGGCATGCGCATTCGATGCGTTGCCCGGCCGAATTGATGCTCTGCAAGCAGGCCGCGGGAATTGCCGCGCTGGATTACAGCTTATTATCTGGAAAACGAACTTCAGAAGACGCCCGGCTCTGGCGGCTTTTCAGAAATCCGGCTACCGCCTTGGGAGTGAATGCCAGTATGACTGGCCTGGCCAAAGTTGTGAGATGTCTTCGGCTACTGCGTTCAATGAGCGGCGCCGGTTGGGCGAGAAGTTTACGGATGATGGCGAATTTTCGCTTTAAACTCAGATGGCTTGAAGACTTGAGGACGTTGAGACTGGGCGCGATCCCGGTGTTCTCCAGCTGCCACTCGAGGATGGCCGCGTGTTGCAACCCGCGGTCCGCCGGCGCGTGCTGGCTTAAGCGATCATCGGCTATGGCATCCGATGCCGGCGATTCGATCGCGGCCAGCCAGTTCTTCGACCAGCTCTCGCCGCAGTGATCGTTTTCGATGCTGCGCGTGATCGCGTGCCCCAGGCCTTCCCATGTCCCCGGGCTTTGCGACGCCAGCGCAATAGCATGCGAAATGTATTCCTCCTGGGTGGCCGCCGCCGGGCAAAGATCTTCGTACGAAACATCATCTCCGGAAAGCAGCGGCGCCACGCGATTCGTAAAACGCTGCATCGGGAGCCCATGCAAACCGGCTTCCAGCATTGCGGTCACAGAAGTAAAGGGGAAGCCTTCGAAGTACAGGTTGGCCGCGGAATACCAGTCCCGCAAAACTTTGGGATTTTGGATCAGGCCCATGGCATGAAATCGCCCGTTGGTGTCGCGATGCAGCTTATGCCACTTTCCCTGGTTGGGAATTCCAATCGCGAACAAGTGCAACCGAGGCGCAGATTTCAGAATCGCTGCGGCAGCGGCACAGAAATCCCACCCCATGGATGGTTTGTATTTCGGCTCGGGTCCCACGGTGATGGCCACGATGACGTCGTCGTGCAGGCCGAGAGCGCGCCGCGATTCTGCTCGCCGCTTCCCCCGATCTCCCATCTTGAGAGCCTCCATCGGAATAGGCAGCATTTGATTTACGGGGAGAGAACTTCGTTCCGTCAGAGAAGCGCTTGCCCCCGACCAGCGTAAGTCGAGCATCACGTCGCAAAGATGCGTTCCCAACGAGAACACGTGGTCCGCGTGGTTAAGGAAGTATGCTTTCCAGCGGCGCGGTTGGGCCAGCGCGGAAACGCTTGCTGAATCGTCGGGATGAATATGCAGCACCACATCATCGGCCCATGCATCCGCAAGCTGGCGTAATGCCATGGCCCTCTGCATGATTGAATATCGCGGATCCAGAACGATCAGCGCGCCCCCGCCTTGCCGGGCCGCGGTTCGGAGCCAGTCGGGCACAGGCTCCATGCCCTGCGAGGTGCCAACCACTACATGGCGTTCCTGGGGCCGCCATAGCGTGCAGTTCTCGATCCATCGCGCCACAACCCGGGTGTGCCCACCCGATGCATAGGCCGCGGTGAGCACATGAATCACACATTTACCCGCGCCACGCCGGGGAAGAAGAGAGACCTCGCGAGCGCTCCATTTTCGGGCTCTCTGAGCTACCGGTATGGCCGAAAGCGTTGACTCCAGGCCGGCGTCAAAGAAGAAACCCGGGTCGGCGCGCCATGCCAGCTTGCTCGCATACTCTGCCCATTCCAGGGTCGCTGCGGGATCATCATGGGCAGCTGCCGCCCGGGCGGCGGCCCAATGAAAGATTTGCCCAATTTCAGCTTGCAGAAGTTGTGTTTTTGCCGACGGCCGGGTTGGTTGGTTCAGCCTGGTCATAATTTCATTTGCAATGCGAAGACTTGTGACTTGAGGGCCGCACCCATCAAGGTTCTACTTCTCGCGCGTGTAGCGCAGGTGAAAGATCTCATTCCACTTGTCATCTTTCAATGAGGAAACGTTCCAGTTATAGGAATCGGGAGTGTCGCGGACGATCAGCGAGCGCAACTTGTCAATGCGGCCATTGTTGTGGAAGATCTCGAAATCCTGCGTCAGGTTATCGCCGCTCATCACGGCTATCCCCTGGGTAAAATTGCCTTCTCGGTCTGTGTACCAGAACCTGATCTGCCGCGTAGCCGGGTTCCATGCGTAAATCCCTTCGTAATGCACCTCGGGCCTATTGTGCGAGATGAAGGTGGTGATGAATTTAATCACCTGGCCGTTTTCTGACCATCGCATGCGGTTCTCGAATCGCAGCGGATCCCCGCGCTCATCCTTTAATTCTGCTACCCAGGTCCCGC
>JBBSHD010000132.1:0-6631 GCA_038253455.1 Terriglobales bacterium
CGCCGAGGTTACCAAGGGCAAGAGCTTTGGCTCCATCGAATCGGTCAAGGCGGTCTCCGAGATTTTTGCCCCGGTCTCGGGCAAGGTCACCGAGGTCAACGAAGATCTGAACACTTCGCCGGAAAAAATCAACAGCGACGCCCACAGCGCGTGGCTGATCAAGGTCGCCTTGGGCGGCGGCCAGGACGCCGCCGGCCTGATGTCATCCGCCGACTACGAAAAATATATTGCGGAAGAAGGCGCCCACTAACCGGCATGCGTTATTTACCCAAATCCCCCGAAGACCGCAAGGAGATGATCGCGGAAATTGGCGTCGGCTCCATCGATGACCTGTTCTCGCAGATACCGGGCGAATATCGCCTGCGGCGCGACTTGCGGATTCCGCGGGCCATGGCGGAATCGGAGATCGTCGATTTCTTCCGCCAGCGCGCGTCGGAAAACGCCGCGGGATACGCGCTCTTTCTGGGCGCGGGCGCATACCACCATTACCGGCCGGTCATCATCGATTCGCTCATCTCGCGCGGAGAATTCTTTACCGCGTACACGCCCTATCAGCCCGAAATTTCACAAGGCACCCTGCAGGTGATTTTTGAATTCCAGAGCATGATCTGCGAGCTCACCGGCATGGAAGTCGCCAACGCTTCGATGTACGACGGCTCCACCGGCGCCACCGAGGCCGCCATGATGGCCATGCGCCTCACCGGCCGCGACGCGGTGGTGGTGGCCAGCAGCGTCCACCCGGAATATCGCGAAGTGCTATCCACCTATGCGAAGTACCAGGGAGTAGCCATCGCGGCCACCAGATTTGGCGACGACGGCCGGGTGGACCTGGCGGCACTCGATGAAGCGGTCACCACCGAAACCGCGTGCGTGCTCGTGCAATCCCCCAATTTCTTTGGCGTGATCGAGGATGTGGCCGCTATCGCCGAAATCGCCCATAAGAAAGGCGCGCTGCTGGTCGTATCCATCGCCGAAGGGGTTTCCCTGGGAGTGGTGAAGGCGCCGGTGGAAGCCGATATCGTTTCGCTGGAAGCCCAGTCTTTCGGCGTCCCGCTGAGTTTTGGCGGGCCCTACTGCGGAGTGATTGCCACCCGCGAAAAATTCGTGCGCCAGATTCCCGGCCGCCTGGTGGGAGAAACCAAAGATAAAAAAGGGCGGCGCGGTTACGTGCTGGCGTTAAGCACGCGCGAACAGCATATCCGCCGCGAAAAAGCGACCAGCAACATCTGCACCAACCAGGCGTTGCTGGCCACCGTGGCCACCGTGTTCCTCAGCACTTACGGGCGCGAGGGACTCAAAGAACTCGCCCGGCAAAATCTGGCCAAGGCCGCATACGCCGCATCCGTGATGGGAGTGAAGACCCAGGGCGCCGGTGAATCGAAAAATGGCGCCGGCACGGGCAAGGCCCGGGTGTTGTTTTCGGGCTCGCCGCGATTCAACGAGTTCGTGGTGCAGACCAGCGAAGACCCGCACCAGATCAACCAACGCTTGCTGGAGAAGAAAATCGTGGGCGGGTTTCCGCTGCAGAAGTTTTATCCCGAGCTGGGCAAAGCGGCCTTGTGGTGCTGCACCGAGCTCAACACCAAAGAGCAGATCGATGCCGCCGCCCGGGAGGTGAACCCGTGAGCGATCGCGAGAATCCCGCGGGCAGTGATCAGATCAAGAAGGTGCGGCCCCACCCCAGCCAGAACGAAGGGCTGATTTTCGAGCGCTCTTCACCCGGCAAGGCGGCCTACATGCTGCCCGCGCTCGACGTGCCCGAGGTTGACCCCGGCGCCGCGCTGGGGAATTCGGCGCGCACCGAAGATGCACGGCTTCCCGAAGTGAGCGAGTTTGAGATCATTCGCCACTTCACTCGCCTCTCCACCTGGAACTACGCGATCGATCTGGGCATGTATCCGCTGGGCAGTTGCACCATGAAGTACAACGCGCGGGTCAATGAAGTGGTGGCGCGCCTCGATGGCCTGGCCAACGCGCATCCGTACCAGCCGCAACAGGTATCGCAGGGGGCGCTGCGCATCCTGCAGACCCTGAGCGAACAGCTCATCGAGATCACCGGCATGGACGCGATCACCCTGCAGCCCGCGGCCGGCGCCCAGGGCGAGCTGACCGGCATCCTGCTGATGCGGTCATACCTGGAGGCGCAGGGAAACCCGCGCAAGAAAATCCTGGTGCCTGATTCCGCGCACGGCACCAACCCCGCCACCGCGGTTACCTGCGGCTACGAAGTGGAAAATCTCAAGTCCAATTCTTCGGGGATGGTGGATATTGAAGCCCTCACCCGGCAGATGAATGAAGACGTCGCCGGATTGATGCTTACCAATCCCAACACCCTGGGCGTGTTTGAGAGCGACATCCACAAGATTGCCGCCATCATCCACGAAAAAGGCGGGCTGGTGTACATGGACGGCGCCAACATGAACGCGCTGGTAGGCAAGGCGCGGCCCGGCGACTTCGGCATCGACGTGATGCACATGAACCTGCACAAAACTTTTTCCACTCCGCACGGCGGCGGCGGACCAGGATCGGGGCCGGTGGCCTGCAAGAAAATCCTCGAGCCTTTTCTTCCCGTTCCCGTGGTCGTGACCCGGCCGGATGGAGCGCTGGCGTTCGATTACGATCGTCCGCAGGCGATTGGCAGGGTGCGCATGTACTACGGAAATTTTGGCATGCATGTGCGCGCCCTGGCGTATATCCAGGCCAACGGCCCCGACGGCCTGCGGCAGACCACCGAAGATGCGGTGCTCAACGCCAATTACATTCGCAAGAAGCTTGAGGATGTGTACGAGCTGCCGTTCAAGGCGCCCAGCATGCACGAGGTGGTGTTCAGCCATCGCCTGCAGGCTCCCAAGGGAGTGAAGACCGGCGACGTCGCCAAGCGCCTGATGGATTACGGGTTTCATCCTTATACAACCGCGTTTCCCGCGATTGTGGCCGACCATGGCGCCATCATGATCGAGCCCACGGAAAGCGAGCCCAAGGAGGAGATCGACCTATTCATCGCGGCCATGCGCAGCATCGCGCAAGAAGCCAAGGAGAACCCTGAGATCATTCTCACCGCGCCGCACACTACCCGGGTCCTGCGCATGGATGAGACCACTGCCAACCGCAAGCCGGTCCTGCGCTACGCTCACCAGGCGAAATTGCCGGCAGAATAGGGAAGCGCTTTCCCTTATGTCAGTCTTCGAAGACAAAAAAGATGATTTGGAGCGCTACGAGTTTATGATGGGCGTTCCCCGTGGCCGCTTGGCGGTGACCATGGATACGCTCACCGAGGCTTTGATCCTGGTGGGCCAGCACGGAGTGTATTGCCGCAGCAATAAAAATCCCGCCAAACCCGCGATGGATATCGAGCTGGTGATGAAGTCGATCAATCAGGCCAAGGAGCTGGTGGGAACGGTAATGGAAGATTTGCGCAAAGAAAAAGAACAATAAAATAATGAACGAGAGGGAATTATGAAAATGAATTGGAAAAATGCATTGCGGGGTTTGTTGCTGAGTGTACTGGTGGTAGCGGGAATGAACAGCCAATCCGCGGCGCAAACCGTCACCATGGAGCCGGACGCGGTGAAAAGCCCCAAGCCCCCGCTCAAGAGCCCGCGCGGGTCCGCCGACGTAGCCCTTGATGGCAAAAAAATCACCGTGGATTACGGCCGGCCGTACATGCGTGGCCGCAAAATCATGGGAGGCCTCGTGCCCTACGGCCAGGTCTGGCGCACCGGCGCCAACGCCGCCACCGGCTTCGTCACCCAGACTGACATCACGGTCGGCGGGGTCGCGGTTCCCAAAGGCTCTTACACCCTCTACACCCTGCCGTCAGCCGACGGCTGGAAGCTGATCATCAACAAGCAGACCGGGCAGTGGGGAACCGAGTACGACCAGAGCAAAGACCTGGCCCGCATCGACATAAAGAAAGAGAAGCTGAACGCGACGCTCGATCAGTTCACCATTTCGTTCGACAAAAAGGGCGACGACAAGGCGGAGATGATCTTCGACTGGGAGAACACTCGGATCTCGGTGCCGATCGCGGTGAAGAAGTAACCGGCTGGGGGAATTTCCCTTTGTCTGTGTTAAAAGCGGCTTCGGGCGATTTTTGGTCTCTACGTGCAGTCTTTGACCGCGTCGCCCCGCCGACCGCTGGCAATTCAAGCCCCCTCAACCGTGTCATCCTGACGCCCCCCGGCTTTATCGGGGTGAGGAAGGACCCCTATTGTTCAACGAATATTTCCCCGGGATCTTTTCCGTCCCCCGGGTACGGACCAGGCGTCGCGCTCGACCTTCATCGTACCGTGGTCAGTATTCGGCGGAGATGGACCATCGGGTTAGCTGAGAGTTTGCAGAGGGTAGGGATTCTTCCTCACCCCGATAAAGCCGGGGGTAGTCAGAATGACATCCCGTTGGGGAGATTGCCTGGAGCAACAATTCTGTATTCGCGGCTTCCCGTAGCAGAATCGCGCCATCCCAATCAAGCGAACCAGCCGTCGAACCTCCCTGTCACCGCGAAAGATTCGCTGAGATGGCCAGCGCCTCCTCGCAACTCTCTGCCTCTCCCCGCGCCACCAGGCAGGCGTCACGATATTGCAGTACCCGGTAGCATCCCTCCTCGTAAATCACCTGCACGCTGAAAGCGCTGAGGCCAACTGGGAAGTATGCCAACTGGCTGCCGCCTTCATCACCCACCAGGGTGGCGAGATCGGGCCAGTATCCGTGGGGATTCCATTCGTCGGCGGGAATCGACCTTGGGAATGCCGCAAGACGGCTGCCCAGGTGCGGGTGCCATCCGGCGGAAAAGTATTCGAGAGGGGGTAGGTTGACTGCGGGTGGATGCGGACAGGCCGCTGCGCTGGCGAAATCTGATGGTGGAACCGCAGTGACCGCGGGATGGAACGAGTTCAGTTCGAATGCTTGCATGATGCATGCTCCTCCGGTAATTGGCATGCACCAGGAGCCGAAAAACAAAAAGACCGCCAAATAGGAAAACCATCAGGCGGTCGAAACTTTCTTCGGGGAGACTTTTTTTCAGAAAAACTGCTTCTGCTCATCGAGCTTTCGCTCAAGGCACCGTGGCGTCTCCTGCCCCGGTTGCCGGACCCTCTCGGGTCTCTCCTGATGTGAATGCAATGTACCACGCCGGGGAGGCGGGCTGCAAATCCGCAAGCGACATGGGTTCTGAAGTACACCCGGTTACGCCCCAGGCCGCAGGCAGGCCGATACAATAGTTGTGAAACTGTTCCGCGCAATCCCACACCCAAAAATGATTACCCAGGCGCTGCACAAAATTATCGATCGCCGTGAATCGCTTACCCGCGAGGAGGCCCGCGAGGTCATGGGCGAAGTTCTCTCCGGAGGAGCCAGCCAATCCCAGATCTGCTCGCTGCTGGTGGCTTTGCGCATGAAGGAAGAGACCGTCGAGGAAATCGTGGGATTCGCCGAAGCCATTCGCGCGGCGGCTGCGCCCCTGTCGGATACGAACGGAGCCGGGTCGCGGCGTTCTGAAAGCGCTGACCCCTCCGCCCTCGATGTGAGCGGCACCGAGCGCGATGCCCTGGTGGATACCTGCGGCACCGGCGGCGATTCCAGTAACACCTTTAATATTTCTACCTTGAGCGCGCTGATCGTTGCCGGGGCCGGAGTGCGCGTCGCCAAGCATGGCAACCGCAGCGTGACTTCGAAATGCGGTTCGGCGGACGTGATGGAAGCGCTGGGCGTCAAGATCGATATGCCGTGGGGGCACACCGCTGAATGTCTGCGCGAAGTCGGCATTGCGTTTTTGTTTGCTCCCGCGATCCACACTGCCATGCGGCACGTGCAGCCCGCCCGAAAAGAATTGCGGCTGCGGACCGTGTTCAACTTGCTGGGACCGCTGACTAACCCGGTAGGAGCATCCGCGCAAGTGGTGGGGGTCTACTCCGAGGCCCTGGTCCCCAAGCTCGCGGAAGTCTTTGTCCGCTTGGGTGTGAAGCGGGCCCTGGTGGTGCACGGCCATGACGGACTCGATGAGATTACGATCAGCGGGCCATCCACGGTGGGCGAAGTGCGCGATGGAGCGGTGAAGGTCTACCAGGTGGCGCCGGAAGATTTCGGCATTGGCCGGGGGCCGCTCGACGAAATCAGCGGAGGGGACGCGCCCACCAACGCCGCGCTCATTGGCGAAGTGCTCGACGGCAAGAAATCAGCGCGCCGCGATGTGGGATTGATGAACGCCTGTGCCGCTCTGTTTGCCGCCGGGGAATCGGCTTCGCTCACCGGGGCGATGAAAAGCGCCAGCCATTCGCTCGATTCCGGCAACGCGCGAAAAAAGCTGAAAGCGCTGGCAGAGTTTACCCATCGATATTAAATTTGCTTGATCAACCGAGGAGGACGCCATGGCGCCCCGCACCGAATACAGGAAACTAGAGCCGCTGCCCCAGGCGGAATCGGCGTTCGAGTTATGGATCCAATGGCTGGACGAGCAGTTTACCCAGCACCAGGATGCTGAAACCCGCAGCGAGATCGTGCGCGATACGCTTTTTTCGCTCTACACCGGGCGGCCGCCCGAGGAAGCCAGGCTGGCCGCGAAGCCCGGCGCCACTGCCGCGCAGGTCATGATGCACAACTTTGATCCGCGCAACGCCACCCTCGAACCCGAGCA
>JBBSHD010000133.1:0-6540 GCA_038253455.1 Terriglobales bacterium
CCCTCAACCGTGTCATCCTGACGACCCCCGGCCTTATCGGGGTGAGGAAGGACCCCTACAGTTCGACAAATATTCCCCCCCCGGGTTCTTTTTCGGCCTTACGGTACGGTCAGGCGCCGCGTTCGACCGTTATCGTAAGGTGGGCAATATTCGGAGGAGATGAACCATCGGGTTAGCTGAGACCTTGCAGAGGGTAGGGATTCTTCCTAACCTAGATAAGGCCGGGGGTCGTCAGAATGACATCCCGGTATCATGACTACCTTCGAGCCGCGTAACGTTAGCCGCCTGCAAGCCTTTGGGTCCGTCCTGCACTTCAAATTCGACCGCGTCACCTTCGTTCAATGATCTGTATCCCTCAGATTGAATTGCGGAAAAATGTACGAAAACATCCCCGCCCTGTTCCCGTTGAATGAATCCATAACCCTTGCCTGCGTTGAACCATTTCACCGTTCCCTTTTCTTTCATAACTCTCAGCTGGCCCCCATGATTGAAGATTGAAATGAGCGCCGCGTCAGGAGCCGCGGAAACTCGCGGGCATTATAGGGCGAATCGCCGCGCATTGCACCAACAAACGTGGATTTATGGAGGGACTTGCGGGGGCGGCTCTGGTCAGCTGTTCTCCCGGCCGGATTCCAGCGATTTGACCAGCACCACGGCGTCGATTCGATTGAGGTAGTAGCGCGGTATGACGCCCGTACGGAGGTAGCCGAGCTGCTCATAGAAAGCCAGGGCGGCGGCGTTATCGACGGCCGATTCCAATTCAACCTTGCCGCATCCCGAGGCCGCAAAACTCTGCTCAGCCAGCGCGATCAGGCGAGAGCCCGTGCCCTGGCTTCGGCCTTCGGCTCGCACATCGATGGTGATGATGCGGCCGACCGGTGCAGTGCCCTTGCCGTCGCGGTGGCCGATCAGGAATGCGACGATGCCTTTGTGATTCTCCGCTACCAGGGTGAACGACCTGGGCGACTCTATGAACCATTTCAACTCCCGCCGGCCGTAGCTGATACCTCGCGGAAAACACTGCTGATCGATCTCCCAGAGGGTTTCGAGATCTTCGGCGCGATATGCCCTGATACTGATCAAGCGATTACGCGACGGTCCGCTTCAATTGTCCGCAAGCGGCAAAAATATCGCGGCCCCGCGGCCGCCTCACATAGGTGGGGACGCCCCCCTTGATCAGTATTTGCTGGAAGACTTCAACCTGGCCGGCGCCGGGAGTGGCAAATTCAATCCCCGGGCCCGGGTTGAGAGCGATGAGGTTGACCTTGCAGCGAATCCCAGCGACCAGGTCAAGCAAGCGGCGAGCGTCGTTCACCCCATCGTTGACCCCATCCAGCAATACGTATTCAAAAAAAATATACTCGCGATTGCGCAGGGGAAAGGCGCGGGCCGCTTCGATTAAAAGACCCAGGTCCCACTTGCGATTGATCGGCATGATTCGGGTTCGAGTCTCATCGTCGGCGGCATTGAGTGAAATGGCCAGCCGGGGCCGCACCGGCTCCTGCGCCAGGTCGTAAATGCGAGGGACGATACCCGATGTTGAAACCGTCATCCGCGATTCCGCGAATCCGACGCCATTCACCAGGATTCGCACCGCCTTGATGAAATTGTCGTAGTTCAAAAATGGCTCGCCCATTCCCATGAACACGATGTTGATTCGTTCCTGGGGAAGGGCCACCTGGCGGTCGTTCAACACCGCGAGTATTTGTCCGACGATCTCGCCGGCGGTAAGGTTTCGCATCAGCCCCATAAGCGCGGTCAGGCAGAACCGGCAATCCACCGCACAGCCCGCCTGGCTGGAAACGCAAATCGTGGCGCGGTGAAAATTCCTGCCGGGATCGTCGCCTTCGCCGCCATCGCCCTCCGGAATCCATACCGCTTCGACGCTTTGCTGGTCGGGGAAACCCAGGAGGTAGCGGATGGTTCCGTCGGTGGAGACGAATTTCTTTTCCTCCGCCGGCAGGCCGACCGAATATCCGGCATTCTGTAGAGCACCGCGGAAATTTCCCGGCAAGGTTGAAAGCAAGTCAAGCTGCGCCGCGCGCTGGCGGTAGATTCCATGGTGCACCTGGCGCCCGCGATAGGCCGAATGGCCAAGCTCAAGCGCCAGGGCGCTTAACTCGGGCTCGTCCAATCCCACCAGCGTTTGTGTTTTTTCATTCTTCATTGGCCGCTAAAGCAATCTTACCAACCTCTGGAGGAGACCGCTCTCGCAGGATATTTTCTGGTGCAGCGCCGCTAACTAATCGCTGCCCGGCTGGGGGATAGCGCGCCTTGAGTTGAGTGTGGCGATCAAAACCAGAATCCGGCGTGCAATTGCGAGACGAAGCTGGGGCGGCTGGGCTATCATTAGTAGTGATGGCTGACGCAAGCCCAGTTTTCGGCGCAGCGCCTGAGGGAATTCCGGCTTTCCCCCGGCACGAATTCCAGACGGACGACCGGCGCCTGGTTCCAATCGCCAAGAAGGTATTGGCCGGGGAGCGTCTGCAGACCTCCGACGCGCTCACCCTCTATCGCACCGGCGACATTCTGGCGGTGGGATGGCTGGCGAATTCCGTCCGCGAACGCCTGCATGGCAACATCGCTTATTTCAATGTAAACCGGCACATCAATCCCACCAACGTATGCGTGGCCGCGTGCCGGCTCTGCGCGTTTGGACGCAAGAAAGACGCGCCCGGCTCCTACACCATGGCCCTCGAAGAAGCCTGGGAAACGGCGGCCTCCGGCTATAGCGAGGCGGTCACCGAATTTCACATTGTAGGCGGGCTGCATCCCGATCTGCCGTTCCAGTATTTTCTCGATCTGACCGCCGGTCTGAAACAGCGCTTTCCCCAAGTACATCTCAAGGCCTTCACCATGGTGGAGGTGGCGTACCTGGCCAAGCGGGCCAAGCTCAGCATTCGCGACACGCTGCTGGCGATGAAAAACGCCGGGGTGGATTCGCTGCCGGGCGGCGGCGCGGAAATTTTCTCCGACCGCGTGCGCCACATCATCTGCGACCACAAGATTGATGGCGACCAGTGGCTGGATACGGCGCGCACCGCCCACCAGGTGGGGCTGCGTTCCAACGCAACCATGCTCTACGGCCACGTGGAAAACGATGAGGACCGCGTCGATCACCTGATGAAATTGCGCGCCCTGCAGGATGAGACTGGCGGCTTCCAGACGTTTATCCCGCTGGCGTTTCATCCTGACAACACCATGCTGCAGCACCTGCCCAAAACCACCGGCCTGCTCGACATCAAGCAGATTGCGGTGAGCCGCCTGGTGCTCGACAACTTCCCGCATATCAAGGCGTACTGGCAGATGATGTCGGCCAAGATCGCGCAGATCGCGTTACGCTTCGGCGCCGATGACATCGATGGCACGGTGATTGAAGAGAAGATCTATCACGATGCCGGGGCCACCACTCCGCAGGGCATGAACCGGCGCGAGCTCATGCGCCTGATCACTGAAGCCGGCCGCGACCCGGTGGAGCGCGACACCCTGTACCATCCCGTCACCCGGACGGAAACGTCCCTTACCGTCGCCGTCTAGGCTTTGCATTTCGACGCACGCGTTTCGTCAGGCGTGAAGGATTTTCCAGACACCCTCACGCCGGCAGCTTGGGTATCGGAGGCCACTCGACCGACGTTCCCTGAAACAGCGCCACACATTTCTCGATTCGCTGCTTGCCATCATGCACCGCGAACCGCGCCGGCCTGGCTGCGGTCCCGCTCCACAACGAGACCCCGGCATACTCGCCATCGACCCGCAGGATGTAATAAATCATGTCCAGAAAGCGCAGCTTGTTCATGTCATTGTTGTAATTGCGCGCAATTCTGCGCAATGCCTCGAGGCCTGCTTCCTGCGGCGATTTTCCCTGCCGCATCAATTCCACGATGGTATGCGCGCCCACCACTTTGATGTTTTCTTCTCCACTGCCGGTGGCGCCCGCCGAGCCTACGTCCTGATCGGTCCAGCAGCCAGCTCCCAGGATTGGCGAGTCCCCCAGGCGGCCGGCAATTTTCCAGGAAAGCCCGCTGGTGGTGGTGGCGCCGGAAATCTCTCCCCTGGCATTCAACGCCGAAACGTGAATGGTTCCGGTGGGGGGATGCAGCACCTGCGCGATCGCCTCCCGGCGCCATTCCGGCTCGATGCCCATCTCCGCCGCGGTCTCCGCCAGCCGCGCAACGTGTACGTTCATCGCCTGCGCCGCGCTCCCTGAAAGCTCGGCGGGAGCCTTCCAGTTCGGATCGGCGAGCCCCGGTCCCCACCAGTCGCGGTCCGACATGCTCTCTTTCCACAACAGCCAGGTCTTGCGCGAACGCTCCGTGAGCAGGTTTTCGTGGGGAAAGCCGTGGGCGATGGCGAATTTGTGCGCGCCTTCGGCCACCAGCATCACGTGGCCGGTGCGTTCCATAACCGTGCGCGCCAGGCGGGCCACATTCTTGATGTTGCGGACGCCGCCCACCGAACCCGCGCGCCGCGTGGGCCCGTGCATGCAGCAGGAATCGAGCTCCACCTCGCCATCTTCGTTGGGCAATCCGCCGTAGCCCACGCTTTGATCGTTGGGGTCATCCTCCTGTACCTGGCAGATATGGATGGCGGCATCCAAAGTGTCCGCGCCATTCATCAGCATCTCGTAGCCGCGGCCCATCCCCTGCGTGCCGGTATGTTTGCAGATGATGACGGACTTCCCGGACGTGCCTCGCCGCACGCTCGTGTTGCTTGCCGCCGGACTTTGCCCCTTGACGGGCGCCGCTACCGCCAGTGCTGCGGCGGAAGCAGCCGCTCCCGAAATAAATTCTCGACGTTTCATGGAAGACTCCTTGCTGCGAACTGGGGAAGTATAACCGCGGGGAAGCGATGCCGCTCGTAAGCGGCAGATGTGGAAGTGATCGGGCCGCGTTGGAAAAACCAACAACAGGGAAGGATTGGTGGAACAGTAGGGGTTCTTCCTCACCCCGGTGAAGCCGGGGATCGTCAGAATGACAAACTAGGGGTGGGATTTCTGATGGGGCAGGTACTTGTGTTACCGAGAGGTAGGATTTCTGCCCGGAGCAGGTAGTGGTAGTGTTTGGCAGCTTATTCGACGCTGAAAGCAGTTCCTGCTACGAAACAGAATTTTCGTGCTGGTGAATTTGCTCCCACATTCCCATCACCCTGGTTCGCAACTGGTTGGTCAGCGCGACGTACTTGGCTTCAGGATTTTCCAATGATTGCGGCGGTACGATGGGATCGCCAATTTTGATTCGCAACGGGTGCGGCCCAGCGAATTTTTGCCCTCGCGGCCACGATTGAAAGAAGCCGTCGAGAGCCACCGGATAAATCGGGACTTGAAGGTGGAGCGAGAGAATGGCCGCTCCCTTTTTGAACGTCTTGGGAACGCCATCGATGCTTCGTTCGCCTTCGGGATACATCACTAATACGTGTCCCTTGCGCAGGCCGAAGGCGCCGGCGCGCATGGCGGGGACCAGGTTGGCGTCGGGATCGACGGGAATCAATTTCAGAGAACGCGCCAGCCGCCGCATCGCGCCACTGCCAAAGATTTCGCTGGTACCGACGTAAAACAGATCGCGGTAGAGCGAGTAGGGAAGCTGCGCCACCAGCAGGGGCGCATCGAGAAAACTCTGGTGGTTGGGGCACAGAATAAAAGGCCCGCGGCGCGGAAGCTTTTCCATGCCTTCAATGTGCAGATGAAAAATGTCGCGGGTAAAGAGGTTGACCAGGCGCCCGAACAGGAACCAGAGCGGGGTCAGCACTCGATGTTCGATGGCGATGGCCAGCACTTCAGGATCCTCGGGCTCGACCGCCAGCAGGGATTCCCAGCCGCTGAAGCCGTCGCGGCGCTGGCCGTTTTCCGAGCCGGCGCGCAGGGCATCGACCAACTCGCGCACCGTATAGACCTGGGCAACCGCCTGTTCATCGAGGTGCACGCCGAATTCGTCCTCGAGCGCCACCAGCAATTCCACCCTCTCCATGGAATCGAGCCCAAGATCCAATTCCAGGTTGTCGGAAGGCCGCAGCTCACGCAGTTCTTTTTTGGCGGCCCCTCTTATGACCGCCAGGGCGCGGATCACCTGGGGATCACCCAGCCACAGTGAATCTTCATCGCTGACCCCGGGAGTTGACTCGGTAAGGCCTGGTGAAAAGGAGGACGCTGCGGCGGCGCCGTTGCCCATCACACGATTGCGAATCTGGAACCGCTTGAGCTTGCGGGTGGTGGTGCGGGGTAGATCTTCCTGCCAGATGTCATAGCTCAGAATTCTTTTGGTGGCGGGCAGGTCCACGGAAAGGTTCTCGATGTCATAGCGAATGACCTCGCCCATATTTACGATCTGGCGCTCGCGCAGCACATCAAAATCCGGCACTACTACCGCGTGCAGGCGTTCGGAAACCGGTTCCCCGGGCTTGCTCTCGAGGCCCAGCACGCAGATTTCCTTGATGAAAACTGATTTCAGGTAGTGGGCTTCGAGCTCCTCGGGATAAATGTTCTTGCCCGAGCTGAGGACGATCACGTCTTTCTGGCGGCCGGTAATGAACAGGTTCCCGTGGGAA
>JBBSHD010000134.1:0-6538 GCA_038253455.1 Terriglobales bacterium
AAAGGATGCGCAGGTCGTCGATGTGTTCACGCTGCTCCCGTCCCGGCTCATTGCCCTTTGTGGTCGCGGGCCTGACGATGGCGTTCCATAACTCGGTCAATGCCTTCATGAAGTACCTGCTCCACCGTCAGGGCGATGCCTTCTTGCATATAAACGTTTTCCGCCTCGGGATGTACTTCGAAGCCCGACGATGCCAGCGTCTTTTTTATCTCGTCGATTTTCGCCGCGTGCTTTTCCCCGCACTCCGGCCGGCAATGCAGGTCTGCCCCCGCGTAACGGCGGAACCGCGCCCCGCACCCATGGCAATACAGATCGCCGGCCACCTAGCTTCCTTGCAGGCCGGGCTTCTTCTTCATTGTTGCCTTGGGCACCCTGATGTTGATGTGCGTGTCATCTTCTTCTGCCCAGGGCTCGTCGCCGGCCGCCGCGGCTTCCAAATTGCTTCCCGGGCTTCCCAGCTTGTATGCCTCTTCCGCCCGGCTACGCGCCGTATCGCTCGACATAGTCTGCCCATTCCCATCGGATCCCTCCGGCAGATCGCTCTCTTCCACATCAGAGAAATCGGACGTCGGGTCCGCGAACTCTGCCCGGTCTTCCGCTCTTCGCTGTGGTGCACCTTTCGCTGAGCGGGTGCCAGCGGGAATACCGTCGGAAGCCCTCGGATAAAATGTCTCGTGGCCTTTCACTTCCTTCCCCCGCATCCCGGAAGTAAAGGCATCGAACTTTCCCGCGGCACTCTCCCGCACGTCGTCGTTGCCTGCCTTGCCCTCACTCTTGCCTGCGACCCGTTTGGGCGAAGATTTAGTCACCGCGGGTTTGGGAGTCTCCCGCCCCCGCATCCCAGATTCAAAAGCCGACATTTTTCGTGGATCCTTAGCCATCTGCTCTCCTTTGAAGTGTGAAGTTGAAAATAGTTTTATGTTTTGCGAGATAGTTTTCGCTTCTACAGGGAATGACCACGCACTTTGCTCAGATCAGGTTCTACGGCTCGGGCTCGATGGGATGAAGCAAGGCCAGGTCCACCGGCTGTCCGATATGGGCTTCCAGCGCCGCCACACTCTTCTGCGCGATCGCCAGCAACGCTCCTGCCACGGTGGCGCCGCTCTCCACGTCTTTATTGTTGATCGTCTGCGCCAGCGCCGCCGCGATGCTCAATATCGAGAGAATTTCGTCTAGAACGTTCATCATTTCCTCCCCAGGGACCGTTGCAGGGCCGCAATGTCTTTCGCTAAAACCTCAAGGGCCGCGTTGAGATCAGCCAGTTGCAGGTTGCTGTGCACCCCGTTGTGGTACACGCGATAAAACGTCAACGCCGTGTTGTAAGACTCGATGGCGTGGTTGAGCCCACCCTTGTAGGCCGGCTTGTTGGCTGCCTGCGCCTTCGACTCTTCCAGGGCAGCTTGGCTTGCGATCAGGGTGTCGTATGCGACGCTGTCATACGTATTGATGGCGCCTGGGTGAACGGTCCGTATCTGCCGGCCGCACCCCGCCGTCAGTAGTAGGCAGCCCGCGAGAATGATTGACTTGATTCGATTCATGACGTTTTCGCCTTTCGTGATTTCTTTGCCGCCGGTTTGGGGAACAACTGGTGGTGTCTCATCCACTCGATCTCCTCGCAAAGATGAATGATCTGCCGTGCCGAAGCCTCTCCATCGAGCGTGGCTTCCGCCAGACTCTTTCGCGCGTCCACCAGGCTTGTAAGCGCGGTCAACTGGGCTTCAGCCACCCGCGAATCGATTTCTTCCTTCCGCACAATGACCCACCCAAACACTTTCATAATCTTTCTCCGCCCGAACCATTCGGTCCCAATCCGGATTTGATTAACCTAACCCGCCGTTGAACTTGCCGAAGGACCTCGCGTTTTCCTTTGCCCTTGCCTTTGCCCTTCCGCCAAAACCTCAAGAAGTCGTTAAAGAAAACGCTAGCAAGCGAACACGCTCCATCCATTTGTCATTCTGACGATCCCCGGCCTTATCGGGGTGAGGAAGAACCCCTACTCTCCAACAACTCTTTCCCCATGGGTTTTGCTCCTGCTCTCCACCGAGCTCTCAAGAAGTTGCATGGAAGGATCTAAACAAGCGAACACCCCCTATGCATTGTCATCCTGGAGCGAGCTCTTGCTTCTTGTTTTAGCGAAGGACCTTGCGTTTTATTTAAATCTGGATCAGCCACGGGTGCCGATGTTCTCGAACAAGCGCACTTGAAAAAGCTGACAAAACCTAAACCAATGCCCGACCCCGTAAAAATCATCGAGTGCCCGCGCGACGCCTGGCAAGGCATCGCCGAGCAGATCCCTGCGTCCACCAAGGTCGCCTACCTGCAGGCTTTAATCAGCGCGGGATTCAAACACATTGACGCAGTCTCCTTCGTTTCCCCAACCGCCGTCCCCCAGATGGCGGATTCAGAAGAGGTCTTGCGCGACCTTGATCCGCCCGATGACGTGGAGATCATCGGCATCGTGGTCAACGAAAAAGGCGCCGACCGCGCCATCGCCACCGAGGCGGTTCGCACCCTGGGGTTCCCTTATTCGCTGTCTCCCGCATTCCTCTCCCGCAACCAGAGCCAGACACTGGAAGAATCCTTCGACATTCTGGAAAAAATAAAATTGAAGGCCGATGCCGCGGCTTGCGACATGGTCGTGTACATTTCCATGGCGTTCGGAAATCCCTATGGCGATCCCTGGAGCCTGGCCGAGCTTGAAGAAGCGGTCAACCTGGTGGCCGACACCGGGGTGCAGGCCATCTCCATCGCCGACACCGTGGGCGTTGCCGACGCCGGCTCCATTGGCGCTGCTGTGGGTGCGGTGATGGCCCTTAATACCGGTCTCAATATAGGAGTGCATTTGCACAGCCGTCCCGGACAAGCCGCGGAGAAGATTATGGCCGCCTACGACGCGGGATGCCGCCGCTTTGATTCCGCGCTCGGCGGCCTGGGCGGATGTCCTTTTGCGCAGGACGCAATGGTTGGCAACATTCCCACCGAGGAGGTGGTAGCGGCGCTGGCCTCTCGCGGGGTTACCATACCGGGGTTGAAGCCTTTGGATTTTCTGGTGGAAATGTCGCAGCAGATCGCACTGCCTCCCGAAGAACGCACGCCGGGAAAACGCATAGGGAAACCCAATGGACTTTAAAACCATCCTGCTTGAACAATCCGGCGGCATCGCCACCATCACTTTGAACCGCCCGGAGAAACGCAACGCCATCAGCTACGAGCTCATGGACGACCTGGCCCGCGCCTTGGACCAAGTTGCCGCCTCCGACGCGCAAGTCCTCATCATCACCGGCGCGGGCAAAGCTTTTTGCGCGGGCATGGATCTCGATAACCTCAAGGCGCTCATCGGGCGGACCCAGCAGGAAAGCATCCGCGATTCTGAGGCCATGGCCCGGCTCTTTCGTTCGGTCTATGATTTTCCCGTGCCGACGATCGCTGCAGTGAACGGCGCGGCCATCGCCGGAGGCGCGGGGATTGCCACCCTGTGCGATTTCACCCTGGCATCTGAAAACTCTTCATTTGGATATACTGAGGTGCGCATCGGATTTGTTCCCGCCATCGTTTCCACTTTTTTGATCCGCCAGATTGGCGAAAAGAATGCCCGCGGCTTGCTGCTTACCGGCCGCATCATCTCTCCCCAGGAGGCTTTGCGGTTCGGCCTGATCAATGAGATCGTCCCTCTCGATCGACTTACGGAACACGCTCACCATCTCGCCGCCGAACTGATGGCCAACAGCCCGGCATCCTTGAAATCCACCAAGGCGCTGCTCTCAGGCTATATAAAAGACCAGCTCGATAAGGACGTCGCTGAAGCGATCGCCGGCAACGCCGCCATACGCCAGACCGCCGATTTTCGCGAAGGCATTACCGCGTTTCTTGAAAAGCGCAAACCGCGCTGGCAAAATACCGCTGCGGCCGTGACACCGCCGGGCGATAACCAGAAGAAAGAGGAAAGATGAAGAAACTTGCAATCGTATCTTTGTTTTTAGCCGCATCAGTATCGCTGCACGCGCAGGCGGAAGCCCCGTTCATGACGCAGCAGCAGGCCCTCGAGCTGGGCCGAAAATATGTCACCCAGTTCTATAACAATGAAGTAACCGAAATCTGGAGCCACATGTCGCCCGACATGCGGCATGCCCTGGGCTCTGAGGCGTCCCTGCGCGAGATCAGCGCCAAACTGCAGAAAGACCTCGGCAAAGAGACCGGTGTGCTGAACGAAAGGGTCTTGCCCAGTCTCAAATTCAAGATCTATACCCGGCTGGTCTCCTTCACCACCGTTCCCGAAATGGTGGTGCAGTTCACGTTTGCGCCGGATGGCGAAATTGCCGGTTTCTTCTTCACCCCTTCGCGCAAGCCGGCGGAGACCAAATTTCTCGACTACAAACCCAAGGTGGTCCTCACCCTGCCTTTTTATGGCTACTGGACGGTGTACCAGGGCGGCCGTTCGGTTTATGACAACTACCACGCACTCTCCAGCGATGAGCGTTTCGCTTACGACTTCATCGTGATTCGCGCCGACCGGCAGTTCGAAGGCGATGGCGAGAAAGTCGAGGATTTCTTTTCCTTCGGACGGCCCGTGCTGGCGCCCGGGGCCGGCACGGTGGTGGCCGCCGTCGATCAATATGAGGATAACGTCCTGAACAAGCTCATTCCCGGCATCCCCAAACCGGGCAATAACATCGTCATCGACCATGGCAACAACGAGTTTTCCATGATCGCCCATCTGAAGCGGGGCAGCCTGCGGGTCAAGACCGGCGACGTGGTCGAACCCAGCCAGGAAATTGCCCTCACCGGCAACAGCGGCAATTCGCCCATCCCTCACTTGCACTACCATCTGCAAAATACCGCGGAGTGGTTCAAGGGAGACGGCCTTCCCATCGTGTTCACCAACTTCAAATCCAATGGAAAGCCAGTGACTAGCGGTGAGCCGGTCAAGGGCGACTTAGTTTCCGGCACAGAGAGCGGCAAGGGTTCCAGCAAGCCCGGCCCGCCCAGCAAGAAGGACAAGAAAAAGTGAGGCTTGCCTGACCGCCGTTGATGCCCGCATACGCGTGCGCTACGCTGAGACCGACCAGATGGGAGTGGTCTATCACTCCAATTTCGTAATCTGGTTCGAGGTCGGAAGGGTCGAATTCCTGCGCGATCTCGGCTTTTCCTACAGTGAAATGGAATCGGGCGACGGACTTCATATCGCCGTGGTGGACGTGCATTGCCGCTATCGTGCTCCCGCCCGCTACGATGACGAAATCCTGGTTCGCACCTGGATCACTAAAATCCGCGGCCCGCTGATTTATTTCAAATACCATATCCTGCGCGCGGGCGATGAGTTATTGCTCGCCGAAGGTGAAACCATTCACATCGTAGTCAATCGGCGGATGGAAAGAGTTGTTTTGCCGGAAAAATATGCGGTCCTGCTGCGGGCTGCGATTTAAAACTTCCCGTCACGGCAGCGTCATACAAGTTTTCGCACGGTTCTTTGATGAAGACCCTCGCCATTACCGGCAAGAACCTCAGCTTCGAAGATTTGCGCGCCGTGGTTTACGACCGCCGCCCGGTCGCGCTGGCCGGGCCGGCGCGCTCCGCGGTCAAGCGTTCGCGCACGGCTGTCGATCAGATACTGGCGGAAAACCGGCTGGCGTATGCCATCACCACCGGCGTGGGCCAGTTGAGTGATGTCCGCATCGCACCCCAGCAGAACCGCCAGTTGCAGCTCAACCTGTTGCGCTCCCACGCCACCGGGGTAGGCGCCCCGCTGTCGGAAGAGGAAACCCGATGCATGGTCCTGTTGCGCGCCAACTCGCTGGCCCTGGGATTTTCCGGCGTGCGCCCCGTCATCATCGATGCCCTGTGCGATCTGCTCAACCACGAGGTCTATCCCATCATTCCTTCGCAAGGCAGCGTCGGCGCCAGCGGCGATCTCGCTCCGCTGGCCCACCTCGCCCTGGTGCTGATTGGCGAAGGTGAGGCCACATACCTTTCTTCGAGGGACGGCAAGCGGAAATCCGGCAGCGGCGCCGATGCCCTTCGGGCCGCGGGTCTACCCGCGCTGCAACTGGAAGCCAAGGAAGCCATCTCCCTTATTAACGGGACCCAGGGAATGCTGGCGGTGGGGACGCTGGCGATGATGTCCGCCGCCACGCTGTGCGATTCCGCCGACGTAATCGCGGCGCTTTCGCTCGACGCTCTGCGCGGCACCGTGCTGGCCTTCGACGGCCGCATTCATCAGGCCCGCCCCCATGCCGGCCAGATTGAGGTGGCGGCCAACCTGCGGGACATGCTCGCCGGCAGCGAAATCCGCCAGTCTCACGCCGATTGCGGACGCGTGCAGGACGCCTATTCCCTGCGCTGCATTCCCCAGGTTCACGGTGCGGTGCGCGATACCCTGCAGTTCTGCCGCAATACTTTTGCCATCGAAATGAATTCCGCGGTCGATAACCCGCTGGTCTTTCCTCAAACCAGGTCTGGCGAGTGCGAGGTGATCTCGGGAGGAAATTTTCACGGCCAGCCTCTGGCATTTGCCCTCGATTACATGGCGATCGTGCTCGAC
>JBBSHD010000135.1:0-6463 GCA_038253455.1 Terriglobales bacterium
TAGCGGTGATGTCGCCGATCATCTTCAGCGCCTTGGCTGCGGAAGGCCCGTCGTTCGATGCCACGCTGACCTTGCCGGAATCTTCCACGTCGATCTTCACGCCGGTGGCTTCGACGATGCTGCGAATCATTTTGCCGCCAGGTCCGATCAGGTCGCGAATCTAATCCACCGGAATCTGCAGGGTGTAGATGCGCGGTGCGTAGGCTGAAATCTCCTTGCGCGATTCGGCGAGCGCATGTTCCATCTTGTCGAGGATGAACAAGCGTCCCACCCGGGCCTGTTCGAGGGCCTCGCGTAAGATCTGGAAGGTGATGCCCTGCACCTTGATGTCCATTTGCAGAGCGGTAATGCCTTCGCGGGTGCCGGCAACCTTGAAATCCATGTCGCCGTAGTGGTCTTCGGCGCCGGCGATGTCGGTAAGAATCGCATAGGCCCCGTCTTCAATGACCAGTCCCATGGCCACTCCGGCCACCGGGGCCTTGAGGGGCACGCCGGCATCCATCAGCGCCAGGCTGGCGCCGCACACCGTGGCCATCGATGAAGAACCATTCGATTCCAGGATGTCGGAAACCACTCGCATGGTGTAAGGCCACTTGTCGTCGGCGGGAAGCACGGCGTCAATGGCGCGATACGCCAGGGCCCCGTGACCGATCTCGCGGCGCCCGGCGCCGCGCAGGAAGGCCACTTCGCCCACCGAGAATGGCGGAAAGTTGTAGTGCAGCATGAAGCGCTTCTTGCCTTCACCTTCGAAGGTCTCGAGACGCTGGCGATCGTCTGACGTGCCCAGGGTAGTGGTGACCAGCGCCTGGGTCTCGCCGCGGGTGAATACCGCAGAACCGTGCGTGCGGGGAAGAACCCCGGTCTCAATGGTGATCTCTCGGATCTCATCGAACTTCCGATGATCGGGACGAATGCGGTCCTTGGTGACCTGCTGCCGGAAGATTGTTTCCCGCATCAGCTCGTAATATTTCGAGACCTTGGCCGCGCCCGCCTTGTCATCTTCGGACACTTCAGCCTTGAGCTCGCTCTTGATGGCTTTCACCAGCGACGCGCTTTCGTGCTTGGGGTGTGCGTGAGTGTCGAGTGCGTCCGCCAGGCGGCTGCCGATTTTGGCGTTCAAATGTTGCAGGTAAGCATTGTCGGTTTCAATTGGGGCAACCACCCGCTTGGCCTTGCCCACCTTGGCCGCCAGTTCGCTGATCACCTGGCAAATCTTCTTGATTTCCACGTGCGCGAATTCCACCGCGCCCAGCACCAGCTCTTCGCTGACTTCTTTGGCGCCGGATTCAACCATCACGATGCCTTCGTTGGTGCCGACCACCGTGATGTTGAGCTTGCTTTCGCGCATCTCGTCATAGTTGGGGTTCACCACATACGCGTCATTGATGTAGCCCACCCGCACCGCGCCCAGGGGTCCCATGAACGGGATATCGGAAACTTCCAGCGCGGCCGACGCGGCATTGATGCCGATCACGTCGGGATCGTTCTGGGTATCAGCCGACAACACCATGGCAATGATCTGGGTTTCGCAGCGGAAGCCCTTGGGAAACAACGGCCGCGTGGGGCGATCGATCTGCCGGCTGGTCAAAATTTCGCGCTCGCTGGGTCGCCCCTCGCGCTTGATGAACCCGCCGGGGATACGGCCGCCGGCATAAAAATATTCACGGTAATCGACGGTGAGCGGGAAGAAATCGATGCCTTCGCGCGGTTCCTGGTTGGCGCATGCCGTGGCCAGGATGACGGTTTCGCCGATTCGCGCAACCACGGAGCCATGCGCCTGCTTGGCCCATTGGCCGGTTTCAAATGAGATTTGTTTTCCGCCTGTGAGATGGACGGTTGCTTCATGCTTCATGCAGAGTTCCTCTTTCTAGGTTGAGACGTACTACACCCGCAGCTTGTGCGCAGTGGAAGATAAATCAGAATTTTGGGCAGGGAAAGAAAAGGGATGGAAAACGGGCTTGCCGATTTTTACAGGGATGTCTTGCAATGGTTACTTGCGGATGCCGAGCTTTTGGATCACGTCCTGGTAGCGCTCCGAGCTCTGGTCCTTCAGATAGTCCAATAGCCGGCGCCGCCGGCTGACCATCCTCAGCAATCCTCGCCGCGAAGCGTGGTCTTTCTTGTGCGTCTGGAAGTGATCGGCCAGTTCCCCGATGCGTGTGCTCAGAATTGCAATCTGGACTTCGGGGCTTCCGGTATCCGTACCGTGGGTACGGAAACTAGTAATGACTTTCTCTTTTTGCTCTCGGGCTAGCACGTGGAACAATCCGCTCCTGATCTCTTGTCTGTGATTTATCTTAATCAGAATAACATGCGTTGCATTGGCTGTAAAGTTGAGCGCGCGAACCAGCAATCAAAGTAATTCGGTTTGACTCACTACCAGGAGGCTTACTTCTGATTTTCTTATTCTGCGTTGTGGCGTCCGATGATCGCTGCGTTTAAAAAAAGCCCCGGCGTGATCCGCCAGGGCCTTTCCAAACGTCAGACGAAGCTACAGGCGCACGCACACCGATTTGGTTTCGGTGTAGAGCTCCAGCGCTTCTTTTCCCATTTCCCTGCCCCAGCCCGACTGCTTGTATCCACCAAAGGGCATGGCGGCGTCGAAAATGTTGTAGCAGTTGATCCATACCGTGCCGGCGCGCAGTTGCGCCGCCATGGTGTGGGCTTTGCTGATGTCGTTGGTCCAGATACCAGCGGCCAGTCCGTAGATCGAAGCGTTGGCGGCCGAAGTGATCTCGTCAGGATTGTCGAACGGCATGGCGGTGACCACCGGGCCGAAGATTTCTTCCTGCACCACCTTCATGTGCGGCTTGGTGTCCACCAGCACGGTGGGCTGAAAGAAGTATCCCGCGGTACCGTGGCGCTTGCCGCCGGCCAGCGCTCGCGCGCCTTCGCCGGTGCCGCTGTCGAGAAATCCGCTGACCCGCTCCAGTTGCTCGGCGGAAACCAGCGGGCCCATCTGGGTCTTGGCATCCATGCCCGGACCTACGCGAATCTTCCCGGCATGGGCAGCCACTCCATCGACTACCTTGTCGAAAATTGATTTCTCAATATAGAGCCGTGAACCCGCGGCGCAACATTGGCCGTGGTTGAAGAAAATAGCGTTCGACGCTCCGGCGATGGCAATTTCGGTGTCACAGTCTTTGAAGATCACGTTCGGAGACTTGCCGCCCAGCTCCAGCGAGACTTTTTTCAAGTTGCCCGCCGCCGCCTGCAAGATCAACCTGCCCACTTCGGTCGAGCCGGTGAACGCCACCTTGTCCACGTCAGGATGCGCCGCCAGCGCCGCGCCCGCGGTCTCTCCAAATCCGGTAACGACGTTGACCACGCCATCGGGAAATCCCGCTTCCTGGAACAACTCGCCCAATCGCAGCGCGGTCATGGGTGTTTGCTCCGCCGGTTTTAGCACCACGGTGCAGCCAGACGCCAGCGCCGGCGCCAGTTTCCACGCCGCCATCAACAACGGAAAATTCCATGGGATGATCTGCGCCACGACGCCCACCGGCTCGCGCAGGGTATAGGCAAGGTATTGCACGCCCGGCGTGTACGGCACTGACAGAGGAATAGTGCTGCCCTCGAGCTTGGTGCACCAGCCCGCCATGTAGCGGAAGATCTCAGCGGTCAGGGGGACGTCGGCGGCTCGGGCAATGGTGCGCGGCTTGCCGTTATCCATGCTCTCGAGGGTGGCCAGCTCGTCGCCGTTCTGCTCGATCAGTTCAGCCAGCTTCCAGATCATGCGGGAACGGTCAGACGCCGTCATCTTGCGCCACGGCCCGTCATCAAACGCCTTGCGCGCGGCTTTCACCGCCAGGTCAACTTCGGCTTTGTCGCCTTCCGCCACCCGGGCCATCACTTCTCCGGTAGCAGGGTTAAAGACATCGAAATTCTTGCCCGACTGGGCGGCAACCCATTTTCCGCCGATCAACATCTTGCGTGGAGCGGCCAGAAAACTGGTGACCCGATCGTTAGTTTCTGCTGGTGCGGCTGCAATTCCCATGTGCGTATCCTCCTGAAGTTTTATGGTTTTTCGAAAATGTTGCGAAGATCGAATGCAAATAATGAAAGTTGTAAGCGCGGGCAGCGCTGTACGGCTGCAAAGATTCTGGTCGAGACCACACCGGAAGATTCATGACGCTTCACCGCAATCCGCGAGTCAGAAGCTGGCGAATAGAAGGAGATGATTATAACGCTAGAAATCTGCCGGTGCGAGGAGCGTAGTGGAGAGACCTCGAGTTTGCCTGGTCTTGAACTTCCACAACCCACAGGTATCGCAGACGATCGTAATCTAGCCCGCTCCCAGTTCCGCGGCTACAGTTAAACCATGGTCCAGTTTCCTCGAGCCCACACCTGCGTTCGTTCTCCCAGAATGACGGTACCCGGCGATCAGCGCTTCTGCTTGCTGGTTGACGGACGCAGCGTATCCGGAACTCTGCAAAAGCTTTCACTCACCGGGGGCTGCGGAGAGCTGGACCGCCCCCTGAAACAAAACTCCATCGCGGAGCTGACCCTGCAAACCCGTTTCGGCCCCATTACCGGCGTGGTGGAAATGCTTAACGTAGTGTCCACCCAACCCTCGACCCAGGGATTCCGATTCATAGCCATCAGCGACCAGGCCCATTCCCACCTGGGCAAGGCCCTGCAGCAGATGTCGCGCTAGAGTCGGAGCGAAAGCCCGAAAGTTTGGCTGCCCCCCAGGGATTCGAACCCCGATAGGCTGCTCCAGAGGCAGCTGTCCTACCATTGAACGAGGGGGCAACTTGAAGGCAAGTGCGCGCCAACCCGCCCTTGCGCGCTGTCTCAGATTGTACGGTGCGCTGAATCAGAGGGTCAATCATCCCCAACGCATTTGCATTACTATCTAGTGGCTACGGGAGATCCCATGGAAAGCCCATCTCTCAACTCGCGCTCACAATATACCGATGATGACGTAGCGTGCCGACTGCTGTCCCGCGACCAGTGTTTTCTGGTCGTCGTCGACATCCAGGAAAAACTGCTGGCGCCCATCGCCGGCCAGGACGCCTTCCTGCGAAACTGCCGCCTGCTGATCCAGCTTGCCGGAATCCTGCAACTGCCAGTACTGGTAAGCACGCAGTATGCGAAGGCCCTGGGCGAAACCGTTTCCGCCATTCGCGAGCTGCTGCCCGAGATCCAGCCCATCGAAAAACTTCAGTTCGGATGTTTCTGCAGCGAGGAATTCGTCACCGCCACCAAGCGGCTCCCCGGTTCACGCACGACCATGCTGCTGTGCGGAATGGAAACCCACATCTGCATCATGCAAACCGCGCTGGGAGGGTTAAACCGCGGCTACAACGTGCACGTGGCATCCGACGCGGTGGTTTCGCGCGATGAATGGAACTGGCAGATCGGCCTCGAACGCATGCAGCGCGCCGGGGCCCTGATCTCATCCACTGAAATGATGATCTACGAGTTGCTGGGCGGAGCGGGGACCCCGGAGTTCAAGGCAATGCTGAAGCATCTAAAGGATTAGGCGCAAAGGAAGTGCGATCGCGAAGAGGCGCCTTAACTTTTTCTATCCCATATGAAATGGCGCATTCAGATACTTGCGCGCCTGCTCGGCCTGGTTCGAATCTGAATTTTCGTCGATGACTTGCTGATATTTCTTTTTGGCTTCCGCTCGGCGGTTCAGTTGGTCCAGCATCTCGCCGGTATGCAGTACGCAGGTGCGTTCCATCTCCGTCTTGCGGTATGCCGGAGGGGTCACCACACTGAAAGCATCGAATGCTCCCTTTACGTCGCCTTGCGATTGCAACGACGAACCCAGCCCGAAGTAGGCGAATTCAAGATGCGGCTGGACGTAACTTCCCTTCGCGGCATCCGCCAGAATCTTGCGATAGGTTTTCGCCGCTTCGCTGTTCTTGCCCGCGTCGCGCTGCAGGTTACCGATTTCCAGCGCGAACAGGTAATTTCTAGGATGGTCGTTGGTCAGTTCCCGGGCCACGGGCAGCGCCTCGTCGTATCTTCCCTCGCGGCGCAGGAACAGGCCCAGCGCCACCTTGGCGTCCTGGCTCGATTCACCGCTGGCGGCCGCGGCCTCCCGCAGGTAGCGGATTCCCTTCTCGCGATTTCCGCTGAATCCCACTACTCCGGCCATGGCCTTGATGGCGAAGGGCAGGCTGCCGATTACGTAGTTGTGCACCCCCACCACCGTTTTGGCGTCGGCGTAGCCGGGGTCCAGTTCGAGCACGCGCTCGTGATCGCGCCGCGCGCCTAAGGCGTTGCGCAGGGCGGCAAACCACGATTTCTCCGCGATGCCCATGTAGGTCGAGCGCAGGCCGCGCGCTACTCCACGAGCGTACAGGGCGTCCACATCGTTGGGATTGCCCTGCAGGCGTTTTTCCGCAAGGTTGATGGCGTCGTTGGCCAGTTGCTCGATGCGCACCTTGGTACGGGCGTCGATGGGAACCGCAACTTTATTGTCGAGGAAGCTGTTGCCCTTGGAATA
>JBBSHD010000136.1:0-6419 GCA_038253455.1 Terriglobales bacterium
ACAAGATCTGCTCGACGTTCGACTCCTCCGCGGACGTCGGCTCAATCGGAGCGATGCTCGAGGTCGCCCAGGACGTGACCGACACCCGCCTGGTGCCGGTGGTGATTGTCACCGCGCTCACCGCCACCCATGACCGCATCAAGGGCATCGAGGTGGGCGCCGATGATTTTTTAACCAAGCCATTTGAGCGCACGCAACTGCTAGCGCGGGTGCAGTCACTGCTCAGCTTGAAATCTTTTACCGATGAACTGGAGCGCGCCGAAACCGTGCTTACCGAGCTGGCCTGGAGCATTGAAGCCAAAGATCCTTTTACCACCGGGCACTGCCAGAGGATGGCCGGCTATTGCGTGCAACTGGGCCAGGAACTGGGCCTGGATGGCGATGATCTCGTGGCCCTGCGCCGCGCGGGCAGCGTGCACGATATCGGCAAGGTCGCCGTTCCCGACGCCATTCTGCTCAAACCCACGGGCTTGACCGAGGCGGAGATGAGGCTGGTGAAGGAACATCCCCTGGTGGGTGAGCGAATCTGTCTGCCCATGAAATCCTTCGCCCTGGTGCTTCCCATCATCCGCCATCATCACGAAAAGCAGGATGGCTCGGGATACCCCGACGGCCTGCGCGGCGACCAGGTCCCGCTCACCGCCCGCATCCTGCAGATCGCCGATGTTTACGACGCGCTGACCACCGAGCGTCCGTTTAAATCGTGCCTGCTGGCTGAAGAAGCGCTGGGCATCATGCAGGAGGAAGTCGATCGCGGCTGGTGGGATGCGCAAGTCTTCGCCGCGTTCCGGCTCATACTGGGGCGTGAGCCGGGGCATATTACCGCGCTGGCCCCGCCAGTGGAGATGTACCCGTGTTCATCCTCCCTATGAAATTATCCATCGCACAGCGCCTGGCCGGCGGGTTTTGCCTCACCCTGATCATTCCCATGATCATTGGCTGGGCCTCGTATCAAAACACCGACCACCAATTGAGTTCCTATGCGCGGGTGCTGCACAGCGAAGAGGTCATTTCCGCGGAGCAGACCGTGCTGTCGGATTTGAAAGATGCCGAGACCGGCCAACGCGGCTACCTGATCACCGGCGAAGCGGCGCATCTGGCCCCCTATAACGGCGCTGCCGCCCGGGTAGAAGCTTCTCTGCTGAAATTGCGGATGTTGACCGCCGGCGATATCGCCAAAAAGACCACCATTGATGAACTGCAATCCCTGGCGCATTTAAAACTTGCAGAGCTGAAGACCACGGTGGACCTGCGCCGAAACAAAGGTTTTTCCGAAGCTCAGGCGGTGGTCATGAACGACGCCGGCCGGCTTTCCATGGAGAGGTTTCGGGTCCTCATCGCTCTGTTGAAGCAGCAGGAAACTAACCGCTTGCGGAACGGCGAAGCCGAGGCCGGCCACGCCTATCGCAACGCCATGTCGGCCCTGTTGGTGGGCGCCTTTTTGATCTTTGGCGTGGTGCTGGCATCGGGCGTGGCCATCGTTCGCGGCATTACTGTTCCCATCTACCGGCTGGCGCAGGGCGCCAACGCCATCGGCTCGGGCTCGCTCGAGCACCGGATTCCGGGGGCGGCGGCCGGTTCGAGGAACGAACTCGATGTCTTGGCCGCGGTCTTCAACAGCATGGCGCAGAAATTGCAAGATCGAAATGATCTTCTGCAATTGCACAAGCAGGAGATGGAAAAGCGCAACCAGGAGGTGCAGCGCGCCACCCGCTTAAAAAGCGAGTTCCTGGCCAGCATGAGCCATGAATTACGCACCCCGCTGAACGCCATCCTGGGTTTTTCGGAATTGCTTTCCAACCAGACGGCGGGGCCCCTGGCGGTCAAACAAAAGAGGTTCGTGGAGCATATCCATACCGCCGGGTCCCACCTGCTGAAATTGATCAATGACATCCTGGATCTTTCCAAGGTTGAAGCGGGGAAGGTGGAATTTTCCTATGAACATTTCCTGCTGGATGGCGCGGTCGTCGAAGTGCTGGGAAACCTGGCGCCTCTCGCCCGAGGAGAATTTAAGTTTGAAAGGCTGGATGGCCATGACATCCGCTTATATGCCGACCGCTTTCGCTTCAAACAAGTCCTTTATAACCTGCTGAGCAATGCCATCAAGTTTTCACCCCTGGGCGAGAACATTCTTGTCGAAACCCGCATCCGCGACCAATTCGCCATGGTGGCGGTCGAAGATCACGGCCCCGGCATCATTTTGGAAGACCAGGAAGCGATCTTTGAGGAATTTCGTCAGCTGGGGAGTGCGGCCGGAGCAATCAAATCCGGCACCGGGCTGGGTCTGGCGATTACCCGCCGTCTGGTTGAACAGCAGGGCGGAATTATTTCTGTGCACAGCGAGTTCGGTCATGGCTGCCGGTTCACGTTTTCCGTCCCCCTGGGCAGCCCGTCGGAGCAGGCGGAATTGGAGTCGGCGCCGGCGCAGCCGGTTCGCCGCGAGATTCCAGTGGTGCTGGTGGTCGACCATGAAGCTTCTTCGCGCGAGTTGCTGGCCAGTTATCTCGCCCCCGGCGGCTACCAGGTTGAAGTGGCCGCCGACGCGGAAGACGCGCTGCAAAAAGCCAACGCGGTTCTGCCCGACGTCATTACCCTCGACATACGCATGCCCGGCGACAGCGGCTGGGACACGCTGCAGAAACTGCGCGCTAATCCCGCCACCCGCAGCATCCCCGTCATCATCGTCTCCGGCGTCGATCGGGATGACCCTGGGTTCTGCGAGGGCGCCAGCGATTACCTGTCCAAGCCGGTGCAGAAGGATGCGCTTCTTGATTCGGTGCGCAGGAATGTTTATCCCTGCAGCCAACGCACCTGTCGCTGCCTGGTGGTTGACGATGAATACGAAAGCCGGATGCTGATTTCGGAATACCTGCAGAGCGCGGGCATCATGGTGTCCATGGCCTGCAGCGGCAAGGAAGCGCTCGCCGCTATGCGTCATCCGGCCTTTGACTTTATCGTGCTCGACCTCTTGATGCCGGAGATGGATGGCTTTGCCATACTTCGCCACCTCCGGGCCGACCCCGCCGCGGCCAAACTACCGGTACTGGTGGTCACTTCCAAGGACCTCACCATGGCGGAAGAGAAATTCCTGACCCGGCATACCAGCGCCCTGGTTCATAAAGGCAATGATCTGGGCGTCAATTTGCTGGCCCATGTTTTCCGGGTGGTGGGTCCGCGCCCGGCGCACGTTTCTCAGTTGCAATCGGTCTAGCGCCATCCTTGGCGCCGCGGTTCGCCGTGGCTTATCTGGGTAGGAAACACTCTATGCATTCCTTAAGGTTCTATCTGATCATGGCGCTGACCGCAGGCCTCTTGCTGAGCGCCGTCATTATTGGCGGCATCGCGGTCCAGGCCTCGCACCGCGCCACCGGGCAGGATGCCATCAGCGTGGTTCTGTTCGCCGCAATATTTTTTGCCCTGGGCGCCTCGCCCGCCGTGGTTTTGGTCGCCAGGATTACCGGCCCGCTCAACCTTCTGACCCGAAGAATTTCCATGATGCAAAGCCGCGGCCTGGCAGGCTCGCTGCCCGCGAGCGGCCCGCTGGAGGTCCGCATGCTGGCCCAGGCATTTAACGTGCTGGCCACCTCGGTCTCCCAATCGGAGGCCCTGATGCAGCAAAGCGAAGAGAAGTTCCTGCAGATCGCCGATAACATCCATGACGTGATCTGGATGACCGACATGAAGTGCACCCGAATCGAGTATGTCAACCTTGCCTATGAAAAAATCTGGGGACAAAGCGTGCAGAGCATTTATGCGGACCCGGAGAACTGGATGCACTCGATTGTTCCCGAGGATCGCCAGCGTGTGATCGACGCCTATGCCGAGCTGAGCGGCGGAGGCGAATTCAGCGCGGAATACTCCATTCTCCGGCCAGATGGAACCCTACGGCGGATACAGGACAATGCTTATGCCATTGCTGACGAATTCGGGAAGAACTACCGGATTGCCGGAATCGCCCGCGATATCACCGCGCTCACCAGGTCACGAGAGCAGATTGAAGAACAAAACCATGAACTGGAAAAACGCGCTCATGAAGTGCAGAAAGCCAACCAGCTACAGCGGGAGTTTCTTACCAGCGTAAGTCATGAACTGCGCACTCCCTTGAATGCGATCAGCGGTTTTTCCGAGTTGCTGATGAATGACCAGGAAATCTCCGAGAAAAAACGGGGTTTCGCGAGCCACATCCACCAGGGAGGCAAGCGTTTGTTGTTGCTCATCAACGACATCATGGATATTTCCAAGATCGAGGCCGGCCAGATGGCTTTGTCATGGAGTGATTTCTCCCTGGAGAAATTGATTCGCGAAGAAATCGAATGTGTCGCGGGACAGCGGGGCGCGTGGAAAATTCCGCTGGCCATCGATTGCCAGCGCGATCTCCTGATCTGTTCCGACGCTACCCGGCTGGAACAAATTCTGCATAATCTTCTCAGCAACGCCATCAAGTTCACCCCCGAAGGTGGAGATATTGGGGTCGAACTTCGGATCGCGCACGGTTTTGCCGAAGTGACGGTATGGGACACCGGGGCGGGAATTCGCGAAGAAGACTTTGAAGTCATTTTTGACCGCTTTCGCCAGGTGGGCGCCACCGTTCGCGGCACCCGCGAAGGCACCGGATTGGGTCTCTCCATCACTGCCGGGCTGGTAAAACTGCTGGGAGGGAAAATTTCGCTACAAAGCAAAATTGGCGAGGGCAGCCGCTTTACGTTCGTCGTGCCCCTGCAGAAATCTGCGCCGAAACGCCGCAAGGCCGACGCGGTGCGATTAGAGAACGACGAAACCGCAATGGAGGTTGAGCCGGCGATGGCTGAACGGCTGCCGGCGTTATCCTCCAGGCTCATGTAGAGATCTCGCAATCGGATTAGAGGCAAAACCATGAAAATTCTCGTTGTCGAAGACCAGATCGCTAATCGTGAGCTGTTGCGCGAGATTCTCGAGAGCTTTGGCAATGAAGTATTCGAAGCCGCTAACGGCCAGGAAGGCCTGGATCGCATGCGACACTGTCATCCCGACCTGATCCTTCTCGATATCCAGATGCCGGTGCTGGATGGCTTGGCCACGCTGCAACAAATTCGCGCCGACCCCGAATTCAGCGCGCAGCCGGTTTATGCGTTCACCGCATTTGCCATGGATGGCGATGAGCTTTCGATCATGTCGGCGGGCTTTGACGCCTATCTCACCAAGCCCATCGACTTCAAGAAACTGGAGCAAAAGCTCTTCGAGTTTTCCCACCGCGCCTTGCCTGCCGCTGCTCCTGCCGCGCCTAACGGAGTTTCTCAACCCTCTTTGCCTTCCTGATATTGCTTCTCGAGGCTGGGCCTCTGGGCACGCCCTGCTGCTTCCACAGGAAAACACGCCCGGGCTGCGAGGCGCCGCACTTCGCCGACCCTGAGCGCCAAACCAGCATCAAAACACCATGCCTGAAGGGGACACCATCTACCGCGCGACGCGCACCTTACACCAGGCGCTCGCCGGAAAAGTCGTGAGCCGCTTTGAATCAGTTCTGCCCGCCCTGAACCGCATCCACGAGGACGCTCCCATCACCGGCCGCATCGTGGAGAAGGTAAGCGCCAACGGAAAATGGAACCTCATGCAGTTTTCCGGTGACTTGATCCTGCTCACCCACATGCTGATGAATGGGAGCTGGCATATCTACCGCCTGGGCGAGCGCTGGCAAAAGGGCCGTGATCACATGCGCATCGTAGTGGGCGCCGAAGACATCATCGCCGTGGCCTTCGATGTTCCGGTGGCCGAATTCCACACGGCGCGGAGCCTGCTGCGCCGCGAAGGCTACAACCAGCTTGGGGAAGATGTTCTCGGCGGTGAGTTCGATATGGCCGAGGCATTACGCAACGTCAAAGCGCGCGGCGAAGAGGAAGCGGGGAATGTTCTGCTCGATCAGCGGGTGCTTGCCGGGGTGGGAAACATTTTCAAGTCAGAAGTTTGTTTTGCCAGCGGTGTCAATCCCTTTGACGTCGTTTCCAGCCTGAGCGACGAACAGATCGCGGCCCTGGTAAGGAACGCGCGCAAATTGTTACAGGCCAACGTTCGCCTTCCCGGCGATAACGGTTTCCCGGTGCGGGATGGCATGCGCCGCACCACCGGGTACGCCGCGCCGGCGATGCGACTGGCGGTGTATGGACGCAATCGCAAGCCCTGCTGGCGATGCGGCACGCCGATCCGCTCGCAAAAACAGGGCCCTGGCGCGCGCACAACTTTCTGGTGCCCGCAGTGCCAGCCGCGAAAGGCGACGTGAAAAATCTCAATCGGCTGCTGCCCGAAGTCTCTAAGGTAACCCTCCCACTGTAGGCGAAGGCCTTCGAGAATTGTTTGAATTCATGGTCGCCTTGCAGGCGTTGCAGGTGCTTGTCTTTGAGAAACAGCGGATAACAGGGCAAGCCTTCATCGGCGGCGGTGGCGAG
>JBBSHD010000137.1:0-6410 GCA_038253455.1 Terriglobales bacterium
ACATCAACAGCAAGCTGACCCTGGGCGAGGATGTAGCCGACCTGGGCGGCGAGATACTGGGATTAATCGCCTGGAGGGAAGCGGACAAGAGCAAGAAATTGGAGGCGGTCGACGGCTTAACGCCCGATCAAAGATATTTTGTAGGCTTCGCGCAGTGGGCCTGCGCCAACCTGCGTCCCGAAGACCAGAGAGTGAGAGCCATCACCGACCCGCACTCCCCCGACAAATACCGAATCAACGGCGTGGTAGTAAACATGCCCGAGTTCGCCGAAGCTTTCTCGTGCAAGCCCGGGCAGGCCATGGTGAAAGAGAAAGACAAGGTCTGCCGGATCTGGTAGCCCGCAGAACCTTCGGGGTTTGGTTCTTGGGCCGCGGCCAAAGTCAGAGGCAGGCTTCGCGTACTAATTTCCGGCGTATCTGCTGAAGAAACTTTCGGCCTTCCACTGCGGGCGCGCGTCGTTACCCGCCACCGCCATCAACAACCCGCGAATGATCTCTTCAAACCCGGCGGCCGCGCTTAGATCGACGGGCTGCTTGAGGTCGTCGGAAGGCGCGTGGTACCGCTGGGTGAGCCAGTCCTTGAATATCTTCGCCTCGGGACTGCCCGGCTGCGCGCCCACCTTCATCGCCAGCGACGGCACCCCGTGGCGGATGAAATTGTACTGATCGCTGCGAATGAAGATATTGCGCAGCGGTTCGGGATCGGCCTGCACCTCGACGTTTTGTGACCGCGCCACGTCGCTGACCATGTCTCCCAGATTCGATTCGGCCAGCCCGTACACCGTAAGGATCTTCAGCGGAACGATGGGCAGGAACATGTCGATGTTGATGTCGGCTGCGATGGATTTCGGACTCACCGTGAGTTTGCTGGCGAAATACTTCGAGCCCAGCAGCCCCTTCTCTTCGGCGGTGGGAAAGAAAAATATCAGCGAGCGCCTGGGCCTGGGCGAAGCGGCCAGCGACCGCGCTACATCGAGCAGCACCGCCGAGCCTGAAGCGTTGTCCATGGCGCCGTTATACAAATTGTCGCCGTTAATGGGCTGGCCGATGCCGATGTGATCGAGATGGGCTGAAAGTACGACGTATTCAGACTTCAGCCTGGGATCGGAGCCGGTGAGCCGCGCCACGATGTTGGCGGATTCCACCGGCGTGGATTCCTGCTTGATCCTGGCCTTGAATGACGCCAAAAGGGGGAAATGGGGCAGAGGCTTGCGCTCCTGCGCCAGGGCCAGCAGGTCGGCAACATTGTGCCCGGTCCCATCGAATAATTTTTGGGCGCGCTGCGGATTGAAGGTCATCGAAAGCTTGATGCCTTTGCTCTCGTCAAATTGCGGGTCGGCCAGGCTCATGCTGGGATGGGAGCGGTTTAGTGACATGCGTGACCAGGGAATATCCATCGACGCCGGGTTGGGAATACCGATCAGCCCGATCGCTCCCGCCGCGCGCAGGGTCTTCCAGCGTTCTTCCGACACCTGGTAGTGCGACGCCAGGGGCCCGGGAATTTCCGAAGGAGAACCGTTGATGATGACCACGATTTTATTGCGCAGGTCGAGGCCGGCCAGGTCGTCGTAATTTTTTTCCGGAATCTTCAACCCGTATCCCGCAAACACCAGGGACGCTTCCACCGACGGCGCCAGGTCAATGCGGGTGCTGAAAAACGCGTCGTCCCCCAGGGTTAAAGGTTCTTCTTTGCCTCCCTTGATCAGCGCGGCGCTCGAATCTTTCTCGACCACCTGACGGGATGTGAATTTGACGGGCTGGTAATACCCGTTGCTGCCGGCGGGTTCCGCGCCCGCTTTCTTCAGTTCATCCACTACATAGGCCTGCGCGCGCCGCAAGCCCGCGCTGCCGGTTTCACGGCCTTCCATGTTGTCATCGGCCAGTATGCTTACGTAGTTCCACCAGGTCTTGCCGTCGAAGTGGCTGGGTGGGGCGGATAAAGCGGGCAACCCGAACGTTGCGGATGCGATGAGGACTGCGAGGGAAAATGTTTTGCGCATAAATGTTGACCTGATCTCCGATTAGGGGCCTATGAATGTGACCAATCAAAATACCACGAGCGCCAAAATTGAATCAGCAGCCACGATAGTGATCCCCTGTCTGCGCTGGTATTGGCATCTAAGCTTTTCAGCGCCCGCCTGATTTTCGAGGCGCGAAATTCATCATGGCCCAAACCTCGTTTCTGAAAGAAGCCATCATCTTCGATCTTGATGGCGTGCTGGTTGATTCGCGTCTGCCGGTGGAGCGCGCCTGGCGGGCGTGGGCGCTGCGTCAATCTCTCGACCCCGAGGCCGTCGTGGCCGCTGCGCAAGGACGCAAGAGCATCGATACCGTGCGCCAGTTCGCTCCCCACACCGACGTCGAACGGGAAACCGCGCAGGTGGAAGAAGAGCAAGCCAATGACATGGCGGGATTGCAAGCCATTCCCGGCGCCCGCGAGTTCATCGAGCGGCTGCCTTCCGACCGCTGGGCGGTATGCACTTCCGGCACCGAGAAACTTGCCCGCGCCAGGCTCCTGGCCGCCGGCATTCCCCTGCCCGAGATCATCGTCTCGGCCGACCAGGTCGCTAAAGGCAAGCCCGATCCCGAGCCTTATATCCGGACGGCGCAGGTGATCGGCATCCTGCCCATCGCTTGCCTGGTCATCGAAGACTCGCCGGCCGGGATACTCTCCGCCAAGACCGCCGGAATCCATACCATCGCCCTGACCACCACCCATCCGCCATCCGTTCTGGGAATGGCGGACGCGCTGGCCCCTGACCTGACCGCGATATCCGTGTCACTGAGCGGGGAATTACTCAAGATCGCGTGTCAGCGTCCCCTGAGTACCTGAAATTTATTACCTCCGCCATCCGGCTGGCCGCAAGACGTGACTACAAATGCGGCCAGCACCCGTGCGAAATAAAAAAGGCCGTGCGATCCGCACGGCCTTTCCGTTAAGCCTGTGAAGCAGTTGTGGAGGAATTTACTGTACGACCCGCAAAACCAACCGCGTGCCGCTGTCCAGGTGAACGTTATGCGCGGGGGAAGTGATGATCGATCCCTGGGTGGCGTTCGATGCCATTGAGGTCAGGGAGAGTCCTGACAAGCCGAAAACTCCGCCGCTGCTGGATGTAAGAGTTCCCGCCGCGCCCACCGCATTTACGGTGCCCCCGACAGTATTGTTGACGCTGCCGGTTGCGTTGCCGGCAACATTTCCGACCGTGTTGCCTACGGCCCCGAGCGTATTGGTGGCGCCTCCCACCGTGGATCCGACTCCGCCCAATAGCCCGCCGCTGGCGTTAGCAGGCGTGGAACGCGGGGCCTGGCTCGCACCGCCAAGGTCAGAGATCGTGTCGCCGACGCCGTTGGATGAAGCCGACGTCTGGCTGCTGCCGATCGCCTGAATTACAGTGTGCAGCGGAATCTGCTGCCCATTTTTCAGCACCGCCTGGTCGAAGATAATTCCCAACTCGGAATTGGCTTCGCCTTTGGCGCGGCTGCGGACCTCGGTTACATGTCCCAGCAATCGCGAGCCTTTGGGAATGATGGTGTCGCCGGCCGCTTTGACGTTCTGGGTGGTTTTCGCCATCACCGGGTCGCCTTCTTTATTTTTTTTGGCGTCAACCGGCTTGCTGAGCACCGCGCTGATGGTGCTGCCCGCAGCCAGGCCCGCAGACCCGGCGGCATCGCCGGCTGAGGGCACATTCATGCTGCCGTTGGCGTTACCGCTGCTGCTCGAGCTGGCCGAGGTCCCATTCTGGCCATTGGGGTTCGAGGACTGCCGGATGGCCGAAACGCCGGCCGAGGCATTGACGTTGCCTTCGGTCTGAACGCTGGATTGTCCGGTGCTCGCCGATACCCCGGCGTTCGCCGACCCGCTGGTCTGGCCCCCGGTTTGAGCTATGCATGAGGTTGCAAAAAAGAAGATCGAACTACTTACGAGACGGCAATCATGCGTCCCGGCTGAAGCCTCGGGCATCTAATTCTACCAATGCCGGAAAAATTACTTTCTTCATAAAACCTCCGTTTGGGATTGTTTGCTTCGAAAAAAGTTAACCCGGCGCTTAGATTGCCGGCACATAGAGAATTGTCATTCCGAGCGCCAGCCGAGGAACCTTTTGTTTCCTATGGGGCGCTAAGAGTGCCAGCTTGAATCAATGGATTCCCCGGATATTCGAATTGGTTCCAGGCGCAGCGTGTCTATGACTTGCCCGGCAAACCAGAAAATCTTCCAGGCCGATTATTTCCTTCCGCCCTTAGAGTCAACGGCAGGCTACGCGTAAGGTCTGAGCGTCGATTCCTTTGATCTGCGGCTTGGGTTGGCTGCGCAGTTTGCGTTAAGGAAACAAAAGGCTCCTCGGCTTCGTTCGGAATGACAATTCATGAATGAAAACCCCAGGAACCCCTTCTGCGCCGGAGGGAAATCCCGTCTGAAAGCAAAAACGCTTCCGCGACAAAGTCGCGGAAGCGTTGGAATGAGCGAGCAGAAAAACTACCCGGCCATGATCACTTTGTCGATGACGTGGATCACGCCATTCGACTGGTACACGTCGTAGGTGGAGATGTGCGCCATGTTGCCCTTGCCGTCCTGCAGCACGATGTTGTGCGGACCATTCATCATGGCCGTCAAAGTTCCGCCGCTGACGGTCTTCAGCGTGGCTTTTCCGCCGCCCGCTTTGATCATCTTTTCCAGGGTCTTGAAGTCGTACCGGCCGGAAACCACGTGATAGGTAAGGACCTTGACCAGGGTGTCTTTGTTTTCAGGCTTCAACAGGGTGTCAACGGTGCCCGCAGGCAGGGCGGTGAAGGCGTCGTTGGTGGGAGCAAAAACCGTGAACGGGCCTTTGCCTTTGAGGGTGTCAACCAGTCCAGCGGCCTTCACTGCGGCCACCAGGGTGGTGTGATCCGCCGAATTGACGGCGTTGTCGATAATGTCTTTGCTCTTCATCATCGCTTGTCCGCCGACCTGCACATCCATTTGCGCAAACATGGTGGCGGTGGCGACTGCCAGTAGCATCATCAATACAATCTTCTTCATTCTTAATGTCCTCGATCCTGGGAGTATGTTTCGGTTGGGTTGCTGCTTACCGGGAAGTACGGTGCACCCCGCAGTCCGGATTGGATGCGTTTTGAAGCCATCAAAATTTTCGGGCGCCAACAGAATCATGGTCGCAGTTCAGACCGAATCGATGGGTGGTGGAACCATGGGTTCCACTGAAAATGATTAACCGTGAGTCTTGCAGGGTTCTGGTTCCCCACCCCTTCTGACCAACTCAGCGGGAATCACAACCTGCGTAGGACAATTGTGCACTTGACAAGTGGAGTGCTATAGACTGGCAGCCCCATACAACAGCCATCCTATAGCGAGCAAGCACCCGTTACCAGCCAAAACTACTCGTGCCAAACCCTTTCCGAATAGACAACACAGTACCGCGATTCCGAAAAGTTCGAACGGAATAATCCGCCTGTAAACAGGCTCGGCGCTGCCCCACAGGTCAGATATCGATAAAACATGAAAACTGAGGGCCAGGAACAACAGCACGGATAGAGTTTGGGCAATCATGCCGGCGGTAAAGAAACCGAGTCTCCATTTGGACAATTCGATGTTTCCCTGAGCTAAAAACCGATACCAGCTGAATGTCGTCAGAGTCGGAACCCCAGCGAGAAACACTAGATCGCAGAGCAAATCGCTGGCATTTATCAATTGCATCCCATTTTAAGGAAATAGCAAACCCCGTGCGATGGCCCAGTCATATTATCGACGTGGAATTGCGCTTTGCTGCCGGGCTCCGGGAGGGTTTTTCCTGGGTTTTGATCAAGGACAAAGTGGGGAGAAACACCATTGTTAAAGAGCACCGGGCGATCCCCACTGCTAAATCGAAAATTCAGCTCTCCGGGATGACTGCTGTGTTTAGATCCGTCCCCTGGGTATTGAAATGCCCCCCGCTCTGTAAGCGCTTGAATCATCTGTTCTCGTGACCCTAGGAAGACCTCACTCCTGATCGGCCCCCCGATTTCTAACACACAATGAGGGTTAGTTTCCGGCAAAATCTAGTACTGAAGAAGGGAGATTTGCCGTGAAGGGTAGAGGGTTTTCTGGGGAGCAGATCGTGGCCGTGTTGAAACAGGCCGAGGTGGGGGTGCCGGTGGCGGAGCTGATCCGACGGGTGGGGATCACGGAGCAGACGTTGTATCGGTGGAAGAAGCAGTACAAAGGGCTGGAAACCGACCAGGTGCGCCACTTCAAGCAACTGCAGGAAGAAAATGCGCGGCTGAAGCGCGTGGTAGTGACCTGCTCCCCTATATCCGCACGAAAGTGTATATGATTTCGGCGAAAGAAAGGGGAAGAGGAGATGTCAAAAGGAAAGCACAGCGAAGCGGTGATGATCGGAGCGTTAAAACAACTGGAAGCAGGTCGCCGGGCAGAG
>JBBSHD010000138.1:0-6355 GCA_038253455.1 Terriglobales bacterium
ACTCATAAATATATTCGGGGTGCACGCACTGCAAAGCAGGAAAGTGACAGTTCACCGCTTTGGGTCAGGCCATTGTATGCATAAGCGGGGTCGGCTAGGTCGGTTAGAGCGTGCCTCATTAGTTTCTGTTGCACACCTCGGCTGTGGGGCTCGATGATGGCTGCACTGGGCCTGATGCTGCCCGGGGTGGTGTGGCTGGGCGCGGCCGGAACACGGCGCACCCGCAAAAAACTGGTCCTGGTCATGCTGGTGGCGCTGGGAATTTCCATCCTGCTGACCGGTTGCGCAGGGGGAGGCAACAGCTTTGCCGCCGCGCCAAAAACCGTAACCTCCAGCACCCCTCTGGGAACCTACGACATTACCGTGAGCGCGACTTCAGGCTCCATCGTTCATGCCATGAAGGTGCGGTTGACCGTGCAGTAGGCTGCTTCTTCGCGGGGAAGGGCTGCAACCACTACTTCTGTGATTGCTTCAGCAATGCCGCGAGGTCATCCTTCCATAGTGATGCAACCGTGTGACTCCCGTGGCCGCGGGTCTTATCGCTATATGGAATCACGACCGCCCGCCCCCGCGCGACCCGCTTGATTTCACGCTCGAGGATTCCCAGTTCCGGCGGGTTGATCAGGTCATCCGCCGAATTAATGGCCAGTAATGGCGCCTGAATCTGCTCCAGTGCGGGACCGGGATCGTAGTCGCGTGATGCTTCCAGCGCATAAAGCACGTCGTTGGCGTCTCCACTCTTCATGTATGGCGCGACATATTTGTCCAGGGCCTCATCTGCTTTCGCGAAGTTCGGCGCTTCGATCTGCCGGAGGTTGGGGTTGCTGCTCATCAGCCAGAGCATCTCGGCGCCGGTGCGCAAGCTGGGTGGCTGCACAGTATAGTTTCCTGCGCGCCACGCAGGATCATTGCGGATTGCGTCAATGATGACGAGCCTCCACGCGCGATTGCGTCCTGAGATTTGCGTGGGCACGCTGGCCAGCGGCATCAGCGCGTCCATGAAGTCCGGATGCAGTTCGCCCCACAGCCAGGTGTGCATCCCGCCCATCGATGTGCCCATGACCAGCCGCGCATGGTTCAGCTTGAGCCCTTGCGTGAGCAGCCGAAACTGCGCTTCCACCATGTCACGATAGCCATAATGGGGAAAGTTGGCGCGCATGCGATCGCTCGGCTTGCTTGATTTGCCGTGTCCGATCCCATCCGGCAGCACGATAAAAAACTTTTTGGCATCCAGCGGCTGTCCTTCGCCGAACAGTTCGCCGGCGAATTCCGGCCGGATGAATTGCTCGCCGCTGCCTGTCGTCCCGTGCATGATGAGAACGGCGTTGCGCGTCTTCCCGTTCGCATCTTTTTCAGGTTTTCCCAGGGTTCGATAATGGATTTTCAGTTCAGGCAGGGTCTCGCCGGAAGCGAACTTGAAATCTCGCAAGACATAGTCGGCTTCAGCCGGCGCTGGATAGGCGGCCGCACTGAGACCGCTGGGAAGCGCCACCAGCAGCGCCGCAATGAGTGCTTTGGTCGCAAATTTCATGTGCTCGAACCTCATAGACAGATGATAAGGCCTCCATCAAGCGCTCAAAAATCAATTTTCATTCTTTCCAACACTTTTCCGCGGTTCGCATCTAAGCCTTCAGCAATCGACAAAAAATCGCCCTGGTTATGGAATAGAAGGCTAAGGAAAAGACATGCTCTCGAGATCGCGCCTGCTCATCCTCCTCGTATTGGTTTCGCTCACCCTGCCTTTCGCCTATGGCCAGGCGCCCACGCCTTTCAAGAACGTCTTCTGGCAGCCCAATAATCTGCAGCAGGGCTCCGTTGTGTTTTTTACCGTGGAACTTGAGAACGCGCCCTCGCGGGTGTCAGGCACTTTGCTGGGCAAGCAGATTTCATTCTTCAAGACCGATAATCCCAGTATCTGGTATGCGCTCGCGGGCATCGATATGAACACCGAGCCGGGGACATACGCCATGGCGATCACCGCGCTTACTCCCGGACGCCGCCCGGCACGCACCGTGAAGAAGGTGGAAGTGGCCGCGGCCAACTACAAGACCAGCTCCATCCAGGTGCCGGAGAACTTTGTGAACCCCGACGCAGCCGCCAGGAGGCAAATAGCTCAAGACCAGGTTTTCAAGAACAAGGCCTTCAGCCACGTCAGCACGGCACCGCAATGGTCGGGCAATTTTGCCAAGCCGGTGGCGGCGCCGGCCACTGACTCATTTGGAATGACCCGGCTTTATAACGAAGAAATGACCAAGCAGCATCGCGGAACCGATTTTCCCGTAAAAGAAGGCGCGCCGGTTTCCGCTTCCAACTCCGGCACCGTGGTTCTGGCTCGCGAGATGTTTTATGAAGGCAACTGTGTCATGATCGATCACGGGCAGCACTTCCTGACCATCTACATGCATTTTTCGCAGATCAACGTGAAAGAAGGCGATAAAGTTGATAAGGACCAACTGCTCGGCCTCTCCGGCGCTACCGGACGAGTCACAGGCCCTCATCTTCACATGGGAGTGCGCTGGGAAGGCGCATACCTGGACCCCACCAAGCTGCTTGCCTTGACCCTGCCCGAAGTCCCCGCAATTTCTCCCGCGGCTGATCAGACCCCGCAGCCGCCCACACGGCATAAAAGAAGCAGGCGCCGCAAGCGCTGAGCCTGCGGGACGGCTCCTATTTGTGTGGTAAAAAACCGACCAGTTATGCACGCGGCCGACATTGGAACCATCCATCGGCCGCATCTATCATTCATCGAACTGCAACGTTGACAAAAACTTCTGACCAGCTAGAATACGCGTCTGTTTCTGCGCGCAGTCAACGGACTTCCTTTCAGTGCACCCTGATAATTCAGCCCTGCTCAATACCGATCTCGCTCCTTTGCCGTTGCATGCCCGCGGCAAGGTCCGGGACATTTACGACCTCAACGACCGCCTGCTGCTGATCGCGACCGACCGCATCTCCGCATTCGATCATGTGCTCGGCACGGGGATACCCAACAAGGGCCGGGTCCTCACCCAGCTCTCATTATTCTGGTTCGATTATTTGAAAGACGTTGTGCCCAACCACGTGATCACCGCTGATACCAGCCAATATCCGGAAGCTCTCAAGCCCTACCTGTCGATGTTGCGCGGCCGTTCCATGATTGTTGCCAAGGCCCAGATCGTTCCGGTGGAGTGTGTGGTTCGCGGCTACCTCTCCGGCTCCGGTTGGAAAGACTATCAATCCACCGGAGCGGTATGCGGAATTCAACTCCCCGCGGGATTGAAAGAGAGCGACCAGCTTTCCGAACCGATATTTACGCCCGCCATCAAAGCCACCAGCGGACATGACGAGAATATTCCCTATGCGGAGATGGTGAAGCGGGCTGGCCCCGAGGTGAGCGCCCGGCTGCGCGAATTGAGCCTGAAAATCTATGATGTGGCGTCGCAATACGCTCGCGAAAAAGGGATTTTAATCGCGGACACGAAATTTGAGTTTGGCACGACCGCCCACGGGCTGGTGCTGGCCGACGAAGTACTTACTCCAGACTCCTCGCGCTTCTGGCCGCTTGCGGGATACCGCCCCGGAGGCAGCCAGCCGTCATTCGACAAGCAATTCGTACGGGATTATCTTGAAAAACTTGGGTGGAACAAGCAGCCCCCGGCGCCCGAGCTCCCGGCCAGCGTGGTGGAACGTACCGGCGAAAAATATGTGGAGGCCTTGAAGCGGCTCACCGGAAAAGAGTTACAGAATTGAACCCCGGGCTTCGCAACTTCAGGTTTCCAGACCGCGGCGCATCGCGATGAATGGCGTGGACTGGCTGATTGTCGGTGTCATCGTTTTATCCGCGGTTTTAGCGGCGGCGCAGGGATTTTTTTATGAATTATTTTCGCTGGCGGGAGTGGTTGCAGGTTTTCTGCTGGCGGCGTGGGAATATGCGGCTCTGGCTCCAAGGTTTTTGCCCTATGTGAAGACCATGGCCATTGCCGAGGTGGCCGCGTTCCTGGCAATCTTTTTTGGGGTCATGATTTTGGCGGGAGTGCTGGCCCGCTTGACCCGATGGGCGGTGACCGGGGTTGGATTAAGATGGATGGATCGTCTTCTGGGTGCGGCTTTTGGTTTGGCGCGCGGTCTGCTCATTGTGACCGTCGCCATCACCGCGGCCACCGCCTTCGCTCCCGGATCGAAATGGATTGCGGATTCACAGTTGAGCCGGTATTTTTTGTTGAGCGGCCGCGTCGCGGTTTGGACTGCGCCGGCAACGTTGCGTAAACAGTTCGATGACGGCGTGAGTATCGTCAGGCAATTGCGTCAAACCGAAGCGCAAACCAGCCGGAAGTAGGCGCTGGAGCACAACGTATTCGTGACAAGGAGATGTCTGTGAAGGACCAGCTTGAATCACTTGTGGCCCAGATGTATGAGACCGGAATTCTCTACTCCGAGGCAGTGCGGGAATTTAAGAAACGCTTCATCTTGAACGTGCTGAAGCAAAATCACGGAAACCAGAGCAAGGCCGCGCGCAAGCTGGGAATGCATCGCAATACCCTGAGTCGAATCATTACCGAGCTCAAGCTGGATGTTCGCGGCTTGCGCGGTGATGTGAAACGTCCTCCCCGAGGGGTTCGTCCCGGCGCCTGGGACAAGAAAGCCTCGCGTTGATTCAGAAGTGCGTCGCGGGCGCCGCCAGATTGTCATGATGCTTCGCGGGGTACGCCGGGTCGCTTCGCTACCGCCGCTCGGGTAAACTTCTAGAATCAAACCCCTTCGTCCATCCTCGAAACCGCTTACCCACTTTTTTACCTGGGGATTGCTCGTTCTATCGCTAACCGCCGCGCCGGCCTGGCCCCAGAATGGCGCCGGCGCGGTATCGCCACCGGAACCCGGTAAGGTGGCGCCATGCGACGGCAGTCCCGCAGCATGTTTGCTGAAGCTCGGGCCCCAAGCCAGCCCCGGCAAACTTTCATCGCGTCCCGAACAATCATCCGAGCTCCGGCTACAGCCCAAAGCGCAAGCGCAAAGTTTCCACTTTCGCGGGGATTCGCGAAGCCTGATCCGTGAAGTCGGCACGGCCTACGGCCTCGAAATCATTCTCGACGACTCAATTTCCGGCCGGCCGGTACGAATGGACCTGCAGGATGTGCAATTTGAGACGGCACGGCGCATCGTCAGCCAGCTCACTAAGACGTTCTGGTCTCCCATCGGCGAGACCCAGGTGCTGGTGAGCGCGGAGAGCACCGAAAATCGCGCCCAGTTCGAACGGTTTTCCCTCAGGACCTTTTACATCAAGGGCGCCGCGGCGCAGGAACTGGTGGATCTGGCCAATGTCTTGCGGGCGGTGATGGATGTTCGCATGGTTGCGACGCAGCCCAGTCAGGGCACAATTCTTGTCCGCGCCCCCACCGCGGTCCTCAACCAGGTTCAACTGCTGCTGGAAAACCTCGACGACCAGCGGCCCGAGGTGATGCTCGACATCGAGGCCTTCGAAGTGGACGACAGCAACCTCCGGCTCATCGGCCTGGGATTGCCCGCGCAGTTTCGCATTTTTAACGTTGACACCGAGCTTCGCGCAATTTTGAACAACCCCGCTGCCCAGGGGCTGTTGAATTCCCTGCTGGCGGGAAGAGTTCTCGATCCCGCGGCCCTGGCCGCCGCCGCAGCCTTGCTGGCCCAGTCGCAAGATCCAAATTCGCTGCTGGGAAAACCGATCATTACGGTGGGAGGCGGCAGGACGCGCACCGGAATCGTCGTCCCCGGACTGGGTTTTAATTTTCGCACCGATCACGCTGTGATCAACGACATGGAGCACGTAACGTTGCGGGCCTCGCAGAACAATCCCGCCACGTTCAGATCAGGAACCCGATTTCCGGTGTTGACCCAATCATTCGGCGCGCAAGTCAGTCCCGCGCTGCTGCAGCAGTTGGGCCTGGGTTCGCAGACGCAGGCCAACGTCATTCCAGGCTTCACCTATGAAGAGCTGGGAATCACGCTGAAAGCCACGCCTCGAATTCACGGCACGAAGGACGTCACCCTGGAGCTGGAGCTCAGCATCAAGGCGCTGGGGACGGGCAGCTTGAACGGCATCCCGGTCATTTCGAACCGCGAGTACAAAGGCACGGTCGGAATGCTGAATGGCGAATCCGCGATCGTGACCGGCAGCATGACCGAGCAGGAAACCAAATCGGCATCCGGCATCAGCGGCCTCTCCCAGGTTCCTTTGCTCAAGGCCGCCACCAGCGGCAACTCCACCGACTCCGCGCACAATCAGCTCATCGTCGTGCTCACTCCGCGGATCATCCGGTCGGCCTCCCACGAAGGTGGCAGCCGGGTGATTGTGATGAACTAGAAAAAGAAGTCTTCGACGCAACGAAGTCAAACCTCTGAT
>JBBSHD010000139.1:0-6336 GCA_038253455.1 Terriglobales bacterium
ATGCTTCGCCTTGATTGAACTGCCGCGAGTGAATGCAAACTATGCCGCCGTCTTAAGGCGACGCCGCATCATGAAACTTCGCATTCCAATCACCATTAAGACCGTGAATCCCAGCATGGTCACGCCCGACCAGAAATAGACATTCACCCGAAGCATTTGAATCCAGTCCATGCCCAGTGGGGACCTGGCAAAGCCGCGAAACAACAGCATTGAGAACTGGGGAACGGTATCGCTGTTCAACAGAAAGCGGCGGCGGGCTTCGGCATAAGGTTGGTAGGTGAGGTAAAGGATGACGGCCGACACCAGGAGTCCCACCGCGCAGGCGGAACCCGCAGCCGATATCGTCCAATGAATGGGAGCCGCACGCCAGGTGATCGCACCTACCCCCCACACCAGGAGCAACATCGCGAAGAAAAACACCAATAGTCCAGAGGCTTGCACTAGAAAAGTATTTTCAAGATAAAAGTCCAGCAGGGCCCTCTGTTCCTTTGCATATCGCTTGTGGCGCTGGAGTTGTTGGAGAAGCGTGCCGATCAGCACGGTCTCGTTGCCCTTGCCATCTGGTTCAAGTAGCGAGCGCAATCGCTGGTGAGCCTGAAGCTGAATCCGCGTGCCAATCAGAAATTCCTGATCGTTGCCCCCTTGGGATGCGATCAGTCGGCCGAAATGCGCGGCCTCCCGGTACACTTCGGCAGCACGTTGCGGGTCTCCCGCGTGCTCGAAAGCCAGTCCCCTGGCGATGAGCGTCCGGGTGTAGCGCTGAATGTCCCAGAATCCGTATGTGGGTAATCCGCTGAGCGGCAAAAACACGGCGGAATCGGAATATCGATGGCGACGCAACACCCGGCGATTGAGCTCGACCTGGCGATTGACATAGTCATCGAACTTTGCCGCCTGGAATGCAGCCTCCATTTCGCGGTTCCAGGTGGTTATCGACGACTCTTCTTCCCCCGCGAGTTTCGGCCCCAAGAACCGGCGAATCTCGGTGCTCTCTGCCAGGAGCAAATATGGGAATGCGTTTCCCGGGTCCCATTGTTCCAGTCGCTTTACCCAGCGATCTACCTCCGGGCCATAGTTACTGTGTTGGGAAGCCACGACCGCATAAGCCCAGGTCAGGTTCGGATTGAGAGCTACTGCTTCATCCACCAGGCGAACGCTTTCCTCCTGGTCCGAGACAGCCATGGCCACGAATTCCAGGGTGTCGGCATCGTGTTCTTTTTCGGCGCGCTCCGCAAGATCGAGTAAATTCTGGTCTGAGGGTTGACTGAAAAGCACGGACCATGGGGACAAAGCAGCTTCCAGGCCATCGCGAAACGTCGGCAGAAGAAAGAGAAGCAGCGCTCCCGCAACACAAATAGCGGCGGTGGCTGAAGCTGCCCTGCGCATTCCGGTGGTGCGAGCCATCCCTGCGCCGCCCGGACCGGTCCTTGCCGGTGTCGGCGAAAAAAGCGATAAGAGCGCAGTCCTCGCGAGGACTGACGCGCCTCCGACTGCCCATAGCAGCGCCGCCCAAGAGCCTTCCACGTGATCGAGCTCGGCGATCATCGCGCGCCCCCAATCCTGAACTGAAGCGGGGGCAATGCGGAGCGCGGCTCGCATCAGGAAGAAAGAAATCCGGAGCAGCTTCCCTTCCGTTCTCATGCCCGCCCTCCGCCAAAAGCGGGACGCCGAACCGTCGGGCGCGGGCGGGCTTCAGTCAATTTTCCAACCGCAACGCGGCGGCCTTCCCTGGTCAACCGGTAGATGTGCCGTGGCGGCGTTCCTGATTGGGTGGTTTTCCACTCCGTTTCGAGGAGCGAATGATGCGCGAGGCGGATCAGGATGGGGTACAAGGTGCCCGATTTCAATCCGGTTTCTCGGCTCAATTCATATCCGTAATGCCATTTTTGAGGATCTCGAAAGAACCGTTCGAGCACCTCAAGCGTCTGCGGAGATATGCGAAGAGGTTTCATTGGGAGACGCGGTGTCACCCTCACCAACAGCAGTTCACTGGGAAGATGGATTTACTCTACATATGTAGAGTTACTTGGTCAATTATCTCACTGAATCGCCCTGCCGATCCACGGGCTTTGCTTTCCGTCAGCAATCTCGCATTGATGTCTTTGGCCTACTTCTCTGGGGGAGCCTGCCGGGAAGGTCAGCGGCCCTTTCGCAGGGCATCATTCACGAAAGCATTCATCAGGAATTCCGGCGCCAGGCCGCCCACCGAATGAACGATGGTCCCATCTCTGCCTATATAGAAGGTAGTAGGCAGAACCGAAATTCCTCCCATGCGCGCTTCGATCTCCGCGGAGTCGCGGACTACCGGGTAATGCGCGCCCTGGTGAGACATGAAGCCACGTACCTCGTCGTCGCCGGCATCATCTTGCAATACCCCGATAATGACCACGTCATTGCCATGGCGGTCCGCAATTCGTTGCAGCCATGGCGCCTCAAGCCGGCAGGGACCGCACCACGTCGCCCAGAAGTTCACAATCACCGCCTTCCCCCGCAAATCTTGCAGGGAAATCTGGTGGCCATCAAGCGTACGCATGGTGATCGCCGGTGCCCGGGCATCCTGGGGGCCGCGCACATGACCGAGCACAAACACGCGATAGACAACCATGGCCCCCAGCAGCAGGATGGCGGCATTGGTCCAGGTCAGAAAACGAGTTCTCACTTTTACCTGCTTACAAACTGCCGGCTCGCACGAAGGCCTTTCTACTTGGGCTTGCTGACACTGGACGATTTTTCGACGATGGTGTCAGGCGCGACGCTCCATTCTGAGAATGAACCGTCATACATCGAGACGTCATAGCCGAGATATTTCGCCGTAAAATAGTCGTGCGCAGCCTGGATTCCACTGTGACAGTAGGTGACTATCTTCTTATCCGGAGTCGCGCCCGCGTCCTGGTATAGCTTCCGCAATTCCGGCACAGGACGAAGCACCGGGTTCTCTTTGCTGACCACACTCTGCATCCAGTAAAGACTGGCGGCGCCGGGAATATGTCCGGAACGCTTGTCTTCCGCGTTGCCGTCGTACTGCGCGCGCGGGCGGGCATCGATCACAACCACTGACGATGGTGGTTTGCCCGCCTCCTGGGAGAGGTCGTTCATGACCGGGAGAACCACCAGGGCGGATGGCTGGATCTTGAGCGTGAGTGTTCCCGTATCCACTTTCGGAATGTCCCGGGTGACTGGTCGTTTCTCGGCCGTCCACTTTTCCATTCCGCCATCGAGCAGGGCGGCGTGATCTCCGTGACCCAGATAATCGATTGTGAAATAGGCGCGCGCCGCCAGCAGCCCTGAACCATCCCCATAAAGAATGATGCGCCGGAAATCGCTCGCTCCCGCGCGCTCCAATACCGCCTGCAGGGCTTTGGCGGGACGCAGTTCGTTGGGTACACCGGCACGCGTCTCGGCAATCTCATCGAGCGCGATGAAGCGCGCCCCGGGAAGATGGGACTCGGCATAATGCGAACGGTCACGTCCGATTTCGATGATTGCGACCAAGGGGTCGCTGAGATGTTGGGCGAGCCACTGGGTCGAGACCAGCATCTCGGAGCGCAGACGGGGCTCGGTCGTGGTCTGGGGGTAAGCCGCGCTGGAAAGCGCGAACGACCACAAGATCAGCGCGAGGACAAACCTCTTTAGCGAGCCCATTGCACCGGGAGGCGAGGACGCGACTGAAATCGTGCATTTTATGGACATTCGTTCATCATCTGCTGAAAATCCGCTATACACAAGTCACAGATACGAGCGTTGTTTTTCTCGATAATTTGATTTACTTGGTCGGGGTTCTTTCCACAAAAGCTACATTGCTGATCGCGCCGAGATGCTGAACGGCTCCGGTGTAAGAACCAAACCGGAGCCCGTTGTGAGCCTTCGGCCCGAAACCAACGTCCAGGACGACTCCGCCAAACCTGTGGCGCCGGTTTCTCTCGGTGGCGGCAACGTGTTTATGATCCGGGCCAGCGGGACGATCATAAAGGTGGATTGCGACGGGCAAGGCGCGACCATCCTGCTCAAAACCGACAAAAACATCCTGGAGTTGAACGCACCCAACCGCAAAGACATCAGCCTCATCGGGACGGATAAAATCTCGTGTTCGTGGAACGGCCAGAAAGCCCGCACCACCTATCGTCCCGACAAGACCAATAACGCCATAGGCACCCTGGTTACGCTTTCGGTGTTTTGAACCCTCGCGCCGCTATTTCGCGATCAGTGATGTGGACGCACAATCTGTGAGCCAGCTTTGCGACTTATTGAAGCAGGCGGAGAAAGGCTGAGATCACCAGGTGCGGTTGACCGGCTATCCGGATCCACGAAGACTTTCTCAACCGATGAGTGGCCTCAGCAGTAATGCGTTATTTCAAGTATGCCTTCGGAGGTTTTCGGCAGGGGCACTACGGACTTGATTTTTTCCAGTACGTCCTGGGGACGAACCGGTTTTTGCAGGATTTCGAATCCTACTGCCTGGTTGAGCGACCCAAGCGCCAGCCTGGCGATGGTCTTATTTACGGAAAACAAGAGTGCCTTGCAGTCTGGAAACATCCTCTGGATTTGAATCACCGCGTCAATTCCATTGAGCTTGCTCAGGTGCACGTCACTGATCACCAGCTCCGGCTTCAGATGGATTGCCTGCTCCAGGGCGTCGCATCCGTCATAGGCTGCGATGGCTTCGTACCCTTCCCGCCGCAACATCGCCACCAGGGTATCGGCAACATAGCGCTCGTCATCCACGATCAGGACCCTTGGTTGTTCTCGCAGCATGATGGCTACTCCTCGAAAGAAAAATCCGAACCCTTGCACGCACCTACGGCTCTTTTGCTTCAACTACGGCGGATGCGCAGGGGCGCACGCTTCCATTACGCCGCAGTTACGCCGCTTGTGCCACCAGCAACCGGCGAATCAATCCCATGGCCAGCCGAAGCCGGGATTTAACTGTGCCCAGAGGCATTCCGGTTTTTCCGCTGATCTCGGTGTGGGTCAATCCCTGGAAATAGGCCAGATCAAAAACTTCCCTCTGTTCGGCCGGCATGACCTGCATCACCCGTTTTACTTTGTCCAAAAGCTGCGCGGATTCGACGTCGTAGCATTGTTCCTGGTGAGTGGGAGTGACTCCTTCGTGCAGTTCTACCTCATTGCGGCGCCGGCGCCGGTAATCTATGGCGCGGTTGCGCGTGACCGCGATTAACCAGCTGCGCAGGGTACCGCGTAGAGGATTGAACGCGCTCGGATGGTTCCACAGATTGAGGAAGACGTCCTGCACCACTTCCTCTCCGGCGGCAAAGTCGTTCAAGACATGCCTGGCCACTGACAGAATCAGCCAGGAATAGCGATCGTAGAGCAGCAGGATCGCATCCTCATCGCCTTGCTCTACCGCCCGAAGGGCCACTGCATCGGTCAATTCGGCAACTAACAAGGCCGACTCCAGCGGGGGAAACGGCGGCGAGTCTCTATGGGTTTCAGGCGCCAACGACAACTCCTTTCGTTTCCACGATAAGTGCGTGGAGAGGTACGTCAGGCTGCTGATTCCAGAGTGATTATCGCGATTGTCAAGTTCGCTGTATGTTCAAAATTGCTCACATTGTAAAGATCTCTTGAAACCAACTCTGGAGGGAAACCCCGGCCGCTTTCCCAAGGGCGGAAACCTTCCGATGAAAAAAGAAGGAGCCGGAAAAACTCCCGGCTCCTTCCAGCATCGATTGGAGATTGTTGCGGTTAGCCTACGATAAAGGGCTTGGCAATGGCCAGCACCTGTTCTTTGGTCAGAGGTTCGTCGAAGGCCTCGGTGATGGCGCTGGCCGGAACCCCGGCCATTCCGGCGAGGTCGGTTCCACCCTGATTGGTGTTGCCTTCGCCATCATAGGTGGGCTGGGTGGGCGCAGGCAGGCTACCGCGGGAATCGCCGGTAATCCATCCTTTTTCCCCGCGAATTCGCCGGACTTCGGCCGCGTGACGGGCTTCCACTGAATGGATCTGCAGGGCTACGGTGAGTATCTTTCCATTGGACATCAAATTACCGGCCTGGCCCTTGTAGGCTCGGACACCGGTATCTTCGAAGGTTTGGGAAAGCGCCAGGAAGGTCTGGTAGTTGGTGAGCACGTCAGCAAACGCTCCGCCCGCGGTCGGATCGACCTTGGGTTTGGCCACCGCCTGGCTGCCCAGAACCGTCTTCAGCAGCTTCACGTGCGCGTCTTCGTTCTTTGAAATTTCCTGAAAGACGTCGTGATCTGTTGCGGGGATCAAGTGCTTGGCCTTCAATCCCGCTTTGTAAAACGCGTCTTCCAGATATTCCAGGGTCAATGCAAAGTTCAGTACGTCCACGATGTTCTGGGGAAGCGATGCGCCAAA
>JBBSHD010000140.1:0-6256 GCA_038253455.1 Terriglobales bacterium
CGGGCCGAGGGGCTCGAGCAGGTTCACGAGATCAACATATTCCTGCCCGCCGCGGTCGTAGATATTCACCCCGTAGCGGGATTTCTGGGTATAGACCGAAAGGCGTTTTTCGTCGCCAGCCGGCGGCGCCGCCGACGTAATCACCGGCGTGGGAGCAAGCAGCAGCAGGCAGGGGAGGGCCGCCAGCATGGCGCGCAAAACGACCCGCCGGCCGAACTGAAGGCTGCGCGAAAGTGGCGGGTTCTCAGTCAACCGCATACATGGTCAAGCCGCTCAGCAGCTTGGGATAGAAATCAGTGGATTTCTGCGGCATCACCTCTCCGGCAAAAGCCACGTCGCGCATGTGTTGTACCGGCACGGCGTTCATGAGGAAAGCGGCGTTGGCGCCTTCCCCGACCTGGGCCAGGGCTTCGGCGGCGTCGCGAACATAGCGGATGTGCTGCAGGTCGCGAATCGCCTCTTCTGAAATGTTGAGCACTCCCTGCAGCAAAACCTTGTGCAATTGAACCACATCAAGGGCGCGCTGTCGTGATGACAAGCCGCCAAGGATGGAATCCGCGGCCCCGGGGCGGGGAGCGAGCAAATATACTCCGCTCGCGAAGGCGGCGACCATCAGGCTCTGACTTTCATTCGCGCGCGCAAGGCCGGCGCTGACCACCGCGGCATCAAGCTTCTGACCCAGGGGAGTGACGTCGAAATATTTGCTGATCCCCTCCAGCGCCACCCCAGAGTCGAAATTATCCAGTCCAAAGATCACGCGGTGGGTGGGCAGAACCACCAGGCCGGAATCTTCCATGTTGATGCAAGTCATCATCACGCGCTCATAGGGAGCATTAGGATCAGGCGCGCCCCCGGCTTCAAGCCGCCGCTGGTTGCGATAGGCGAGGGCGGTCTCATAGCGATGATGTCCGTCGGCGATAACCAGCTTCCTGCGCGCCATAACGGCGGCGACTGCGGAGACCACCGCCGGATCAGAAAATCGCCAAACCCGGTGCAGCACCCCGTACTCGTCGGTGACTTCGATGTCGGCCTCTGGGCGCGGCTGCAGCAGCTTCTCAACTTCTTTTTGCGGGTCACTGTACAGCATAAAAAGCTGGCCGAAATGGGTCTTGGTGGCCTGCAGAAGCTTCAGCCGGTCGGCCTTGGGGCCGGAATGAGTCTGCTCGTGGCGATGAATGATGTTCTCGCTGTAGTCGTGGAGCTGCACCGCGGATATGAATCCACGGCGCTCGTAGAATGGGTCGCCGCTTGCCGTACCGGCGGCGGGAACGGGGAACCGCTGCGAGTACAGGTAGATACTGGGCTCGGGATCCGCGGCCAGCACGCCTTTCTTCTTCCATTCGGCCAGATAACCGGCCGCGCGGGTATAAACGTTTTCACTGTCGCCATCCCCGGACTCGGCTTTACCCAGGATGATTCGCACCAGGTTATAAGGGCTGGCCCGGTAATAGGCCTCTTGCATGGAAGGAGAAATTTTGTCGTAGGGCTGGGTGACGACTTCCGCCAGTTGAACCGAAGAAGGATCATAACGATATGCGGGAAAAGGAAAGATTTCAGCCATAAGGGGTTTCTTAATTCTGAGTCACCATTAGGAGCAGTTAGTCATTGTAATTTGAATCGCGGCCTGCGGGTTGAAACTGAGACTTGCGCGTTGCCAAGTGCCGCTTCGACCCCGTCAACAATACCCGCGTCCTCAACATCAATAGTTGGCGCAAGCTGTGATAGCATCGGGAAAATAGGCTGAGGACCACTCCTTCAAGCAGGGTAAAAAATCGGCACACGCCGGGCAAACGAGAGAACTCCCTGGTCCGCTGGAATGATTGCTCAATAGCGAGTCTAAAGCTGGAATTTTTTTCATTTTAAAATTGTTTCATGTAAGCAGGAACTGCCATGTCGAGTTCGAAAGATTTTCGGCCGTTTGTGCATCATTCTCGTTTTTCTTTCATCCGTCTCCATTCAGCTCAACAAAATCATCGGCGCAGGCGCGCGCGAAGGTACGTAGTTTTCGCAATCATGGCGCTGGCCGTGTGGCTGGGCAGCCAGGCGGCGATGGCACAGAACAGCGATCAGGACGTCCACATCACACCGCGGACCAAGCCGGCGCCGCCCCCGGTCGCCAACCCCGCGCTCACCTCGGCCCTCGAAAAGACGCATGCCAAGCCCATCCAAATCCAGGTGGACCTGGTGCTGGTCAACGTGACCGTGACCGACCCCTTGAACCGGCTGGTCACCGGACTCGAAAAAGAAAATTTCGTGCTGGCGGAAGAAAATCGGCTGCAGGCGATCCGCACGTTTTCCAGCGAGGACGCGCCCATATCCTTGGGCGTGATCTTCGACATGAGCGGCAGCATGGCCAACAAGATCGAGAAGTCGCGGGCGGCGGTGGTGGAATTCTTCAAGACCGCCAATCCCGAGGACGAATTCTTCCTGATTACTTTTTCCGATAAGCCGGAGGTGCTGGCGGACTTCACCAATTCCATTGAAGACATCCAGGGAAAATTGATTTACACCGTGCCCAAAGGGCGCACCGCCCTGCTGGATGCGGTGTACCTGGGCATCACCAAGATGCGGGACGCCAAGCACAGCCGCAAGGCGCTGCTGATCATTTCCGATGGAGGCGACAACCGGAGCCGCTACACCGATAGCGAGATCAAGTCGCTGGTGCGCGAAGCCGACGTGCAGATCTATGCCGTCGGATTGTTCGACGCGTATTCAGCCTCGCCCGAAGAGCAGCGCGGCCCCTTCACCCTGGCCGCCATTACGGATATTACCGGGGGCCGCACCATCACTATCAATAATGTTAACGAGTTGAGCGATGTAGCCACTAAAATAGGGGTAGAGTTGCGAAACCAGTACGTTCTCGGATACCGTCCGACGGACCCGGTGCGAAATGGTAAATATCGCAAGATCAAGGTAAAACTACTGCCACCGAAAGGGCTTCCTCAACTGAATGTTCACGCCAAGACCGGTTATTACGCGCCCACAGAATAACCCCCCGCAACCAGGACTTCATCGTCACCCGCAAGGCGGAAACCGCCGCGGAAAATTGTTTGCCGCAATCGCGGTAGCCATGGTTCTTTCATTGGCAGCGGGAGGGACCGGGGCGCAGACCTCGCCGGCATCCCCCGGGGTCGCCCAGCCGCCGATGCCACCCAGGAGCGGCGCGGGATCTTCGCAGAATTCCCCGAACAACGGCATTTACACCGTGAAAAAAGCGGTGGAAGAGGTTCAGCTCCACGCCACCGTTCTGGACAAGAACCATCATCTCGTAACCACGCTGGACAAGAGCGCCTTCACCGTATTTGAAGACGGTAAGCCGCAGCAGATCACGTCATTTCGCCGCGAGGACATTCCGGTATCCATCGGCATCCTGGTGGATAACTCAGGCTCGATGCGGGAAAAGCGCGCGGCGGTAAACGCGGCCGCGCTGAACCTGGTGCGATCCAGCAACCCCGATGACGAAGTGTTTATCGTCAATTTCAGCGAAGAGGCGTACATCGACCAGCCCTTCACCTCTGACCTCAAGCTGCTGCGCGACGCGCTGGAAAAGATCGAATCGCGGGGCGGGACCGCAATGTTCGATGCCCTGGTGGGAGCGGCGGACGAGCTTAAGAGACACGGGACGCGGGAAAAGAAAGTTCTGCTGTTAGTGACCGACGGAGAAGACAACGCCAGCAAGCAAACCCTGGAACAGGCGATCCGTCACGTACAGGAACAGAACGGGCCCACGGTTTATACCATCGGCATTTTCGGCGCCGATGAGGGGCGCGGCGAAAAGAAGCGCGCGGAAAGAGCGCTCAAGGTCATTTCGTCGAGGACGGGCGGAGTTGCATTTCTGCCCAGGGGCCTGGGTGAAGTGGATGCGGTGAGTCAGGAAGTCGCGCGCGACATCCGCAGCCAGTACAGCATCGGCTATAAGACTCCCGTCACCCAGCAGGGGTACCGCACGGTAAAGGTCGTGGCTAAGGCCCGCGGCTTCAACAATCTTGAAGTGCGGACCAGGAGTGGTTACTTTGCCGGCGAAGGTGGGGCGCCTAAATAAGGCTGGCCCAGTGAAACAGCCATCAATGAGGCCGCTGGTGGAATCATTTCCTCCGTGGCTGGTCGAAACTGCATATTCATAAATCCTTGGAGACGGAAAATATTTGAACTTCAATGGGCGCGCGGAGCATCCATTGACCAGCAAGCGCGCGTCTCGTAACCTGTAAGCTAAGGGTCCGCCGCGCAAAACGGACCAAAAACTGCCATGGCTAGAATCGTCGAAGCTGTTCGACCTGCAATTGCCGAAGACATCACTGAACTGGTGGGCCACACCCCCATTCTGCATCTGCGGCGATTGTCCGGCGGAGGCGGGGGCGAGGTGTACGCCAAGCTTGAATACCTGAATCCCGGGGGCAGCGTGAAAGATCGCGCGGCCATGGGAATGATCGATCGCGCGGAGGCCCAGGGATTGTTGCGTCCGGGTTACACGATCGTCGAGGCCACTGCCGGCAACACCGGCATTGGCTTGTCATTGATTGGAATCAACCGCGGTTACAAGGTGATTTTGTGCGTCCCGGAAAGATTTTCTGAAGAAAAAGTTAAGGTGATGGCGGCGCTGGGAGCCAGGGTGATTCGCACTCCTGACGCCGAGGGCATGTTGGGGGCTATTGCCAGGGCCAAGGCAATAGCCGCTGAAACACCAAACTCCTATACCGCCCTGCAATTTGAAAACCTAGCCAACCCGGCATTCCATTACCAGACTACGGGGCAGGAAATCCTGGACCAGATGGACCACAAGATCGACGCCATCGTCATCGGTATCGGCACCGGTGGCACGTTCTCGGGGGTGGTTCGCCGCATCAAGGAAGCGCTGCCGCGGGTGATCGCGGTGGCGGTTGAGACCCAGGGCTCGGTTCTCCAGGGCGGCCCTCCGGGACCGCATGAAGTGGAAGGTATCGGAGTGAGTTTTATCCCGCGCACCTATGATGGGTCGCTGGCCGACGAAATCATGATGGTCAGCGATGACGAGGCTTTCGGCATGGTGCGAAAGCTTGCCCGGAATGAAGGCGTGATGTCAGGGTCGAGCGGCGGCGCCAATGTGTTTGCCGCCATCTCGATGGCGCGGCGGTTGGGGCCGGGCAAGCGAGTGGTGACGGTGGTGCCGGATTCCGCGGAGCGCTACCTTTCCAAGGGAATTTACGACTATGAAAAATTCGCCGGCGATGAGGCCGGCGGAACCCATGGGAAATAGGCCCAGGGGAAATAGGATAGACCAGCGGGATTGACGGCGTCCCTCGTTCCCACCCCACCACGGTTTCGGCGGACCAGCCGGGTAAGCAAATCCACGATAAAAAGAAATAAGGACTTGATGAAGAAAAAGAAAGCCGGCTTCTCCACGCGTGCCATCCATAGCGGTCAGGAGGCTGATCCTTTGACCGGGGCGGTGAGCGTCCCCATCTACGCCACCTCCACCTATCTGCAGGAAGCCATCGGCAAGAACAAGGGATACGAGTACGCGCGGGTCTCCAATCCCACCCGCACCCGCCTGGAAGAGAACCTGGCGGCGTTGGAGGGAGGCACTTCGGCGCACGTGTTCTCCAGCGGCATGGCCGCAATCAACGCGCTTTGCACCATGCTGAAGAGCGGCGATCACGTGGTGTGCTCCAGCAATGTTTATGGCGGGGTGCCGCGGCTGTTTGACCAGGTGCTTACCGGCTACGGGCTGCAATTTTCATACGTTGACACCACAGACAACGCGGCGGTGGCGGCTTCACTCAAGAAAAACACCCGGTTCATCTACGTGGAGACGCCCACCAACCCGCTGATGGCAATCAGCGACATCGCGGAAATTTCGCGAATCTGCCACAAGAAGAACGTTGAAGTGATTGTGGACAACACTTTTCTCTCTCCGTATTTTCAGCAGCCCCTGGCCCTGGGAGCGGACATGGTGGTGCACTCCACCACCAAGTTCCTGAACGGGCACAGCGACGGCCTGGGCGGGGTGGTGGTGGGGACCAAGCCCGAGCATGCTGAAAGGTTTGCGTTCATTCAAAAATCGGCGGGCGCGATTCTTTCTCCCTTCGAGTGCTGGCTGGTGCTGCGCGGGGTAAAGACCCTGGCGGTGCGAATGGTGCAGCACGATTTCAACGGCCGCCTGGTCGCTGCATTTCTGCAGGAACACAAGAAAGTGAAGCGGGTATTTTATCCGGGATTGCAAGAGCATCCGCAGCATGCGCTGGCGCTGCAGCAGATGACCGGCTTCGGCTCGATGATC
>JBBSHD010000141.1:0-6250 GCA_038253455.1 Terriglobales bacterium
CAGTAGGGGTTCTTCCTCACCCCGGTAAAGCCGGGGATCGTCAGAATGACAAACGATTGGAGAGATTTCTTCCAAAAGAGAATTGTCCGGCCCTTCATGCCACGCCGGGTAATTTACCCAAGTTGGCTGCCTCAATCCAGAGGCTCAGGCTCGATCCCGATGTTCTTTTCCCCCGCCGCCTTCTTCGCGTTGTACTTCTTGACCCAGGCTTCAAAGCTCTTCCCGGCGGCGGTGTCGCGGCCGCTGAAGGCGAGCCCGGCGATCTCGCTGTAGCGGATCGTCATTCTGACCGCGCCGTCGTTTTTCGGCATGATCCGCACTACGCACTCGTCCAGCGATTCGCTTTTGGCCCGGCGGTCGAAGATATAGCCTTCGATGCTGCGGCCATCTTTCAATGTCAGGGTCAGATCGCCGCGGTAGTCGAATGCCTTGTCGAATGCGCCGCGAATTTCTTCTTCGGTCGCCATCGCCGGCACCCAGCCCTCGAGGTTCTCGTGGACGGTGCCCAGCGCGGGTTCGTCGGGACTGCCTGGGTTAGCGGTGCTATCAGAAGTGACCATGAAGTCAGTAGATTACTAAATCTCGAGATCAGGCCTGGGAAGACGTGATCTGCACCAGCGGGCCTGAGGTCCGGCTGGGGGTGGGTCCGCTGCCCACCGTAGGATCTTTATACCGGGTAAACAATGTGGCGCGGGCCGTGGCCAGAAAGCCGGATAGCGAGCCAAAGGTATGGCTCACCGCGCTGGGCTCGTAGCCGCTGTGCACCATGCAGTTGGCGCATTTGGGGTTGCCGCTCTCGGTGCCGTAGTCGTCCCAGCTGGTTTCCGCGATCAGCTCCGCGAAAGTGTCGGCGTAGCCATCCTGCAGCAGGTAGCAGGGTTTCTGCCATCCGAAGATGTTGTAGGTCGGCATGCCCCACGGGGTACAACTGTATTCGCGGCGGCCCATCAGGTATTCGAGGAACAGCGGGCTCATGTTGAACTTCCAACTGTCCCGCCGGTTGCTGAGGATCTTGCGGAAGAGATCGCGGGTCTTGGATTTGCTCAGGAAATGCTGCTGGTCGGGCGCCTTGTCGTAGGTATAGCCGGGGGAAAGCATCAGCCCTTCCACGCCGAGGTCCATCATGTCATCGAAAAATTCGCGCACGCTGGCCGGGTCCGCGCCCTCGAACAGGGTGGTGTTGGTGGTCACGCGGAAGCCACGCTGCAGCGCCTCCTGTATGGCCGCCACCGCCTTGTCGTATGTCCCTTCAAGGCACACCGAGAAATCATGATGCTCCCGCTGGCCGTCCATGTGAACTACGAAGGACAGGTATTTGCTGGGCTTGAACAGGTGCAGCTTTTCCTTGAGCAGCAGGCCGTTGGTGCACAGGTAAACGTATTTCTTGCGTTGCAGCAGGCCTTCGACGATCTCTACGATCTGGGGATGAAGCAGGGGCTCGCCGCCGGGAATGCTGACCATCGGCGTGCCACATTCTTCCGCCGCCTGAAAGCACTGCTCCGGCGTCAGGTTCTTCTTGAGAACATGCGCCGGATACTGGATCTTGCCGCAGCCGGCGCAGGCCAGGTTGCACCGCATTAGCGGCTCCAGCATCAACACCACGGGGAAGTGCTTCCTTTTCTTCAACTTTTGCTGGATTACATAGGAAGCAACAGTCCACATCTGTGAAACAGGTACAGGCATAAAATAGCGAAACCTCTGGTCCAAGGATCGGCGGATCGGCGCTGCCGGGTAAACCTTAATTTTACAGGATGGGTGCCTGTTTGGGGTAATTACCTCGATTAGGGTTCTAAAAATGCCATGCCAATTCAGGCTCAATATTGGACTTCTTCTCGCGGTGACTTGTAAATCCGTTTTAGGCGATAATGCAAGCATGAGTGAGGATGGCGCGCTTCCCCGAGCAGATGACGATAGAGGCGAAAAGCTGACCCAGGCTGGGGCGGTTGTCCCCGAGAAGAACGCGGCTGCCGAAACCGTCGCCGCGGTTGAGGGCGCGAGCGAAGCTTCGGGGGCCCAGGCCGCAGTCCCCACGGTCACCCAGGCAGTCGCATCAACACCTGCCGTTGCTGGCGCAGCAGCCGTCACCTCACTGTCGGCTACCCCGGTTGAAGAACAGCCCGCAGCGCCCACTCTGGCGCTCGAATACAAGCACCGGCTGGCCACCCGCTGGATGCACTGGATCAACTTCCCGCTGCTGGGACTGATGATTTATTCCGGCCTGCTGATCTACTGGGCCGACTCCCAGCATGAAGGCGCCAATTCCCACCAGGTTTACCGCGTGGGATTGGGGAACTGGACCTGGTTCCGGCTTTTTCCTAATTGGTTTTACACCAAACTGCATTTGCAATTTCAACTGGCCAGCGGCATGGGCTACCACTTTTTCTTTATGTGGTTTTTTGCCATCAACGGGCTTCTCTACGTGCTGTACACCCTGTTTTCCGGGGAGTGGCGCTACCTGGCGCCCAACCGCCACTCGTTTCGCGAAGCCATCGAGGTTACCCTCTACGACCTGGGGCTAAGCAAGGTGCATCCCCCGCGCCGCAAGTTTAATGGCGGCCAGCAGATTGCTTATACCGGAGTGGTGCTGATGGGCGTGGGATCGCTGCTGACCGGCATCGCGATTTACAAGCCCACCCAGTTTCATCTCATTACTACATTGCTGGGCGGCTACGAGATGGCGCGCTGGCTGCATTTCTGGCTGACCATGGGTTACGTCGCTTTTTTTGTGCTGCATGTGGCCCAGGTGGCGCGCGTCGGCTGGAACAATTTCCGCAGCATGATCATCGGATACGAAGTGGTCGATGTTCCCGCCAGCGTCCCAGAAGTTTCAGCCAGCAAGGTTTTGTTAAATAAGGTGCCTCATGGACAAGATGCCAGCGTCTGACAACTCTCCGGCCGGGTTAAACGGCGGCAAGCAATCACCGCTTACACCAAGCGATGAACAGGTGCGCTCCGAAGTCAGCCGGCGGTCGCGCCGAGGGTTTCTGGTCAGCGGCGTCGCCGCCGCCGCGGGCTACGGTTTCTGGCGATGGCTGCAACAACAGCCCCAGGTGGATGGGCTCAGTGCTTCCTTGCGCAAGGCCCTCGAATTCAACGGTCGGGTGGGACGCGCGCTGTTCAACCGCAACGCCCTGGCGCCGGAATACGATTTATCGCGCGCCGTGCCTGAGTTCCGGCGCAACGGCGATATCGGCCTCGCGGAAATCGATCCCGCCATGTGGCGCCTGCAACTGGTGGGCGTGGCCAATGCCAGATCATTTACGCAGTACAACCCCGATGTGACCTCGTGGACCTACGGTCTCGATTCGGGTGACGACAGCTCCGATGCCAGCGACAGCCCGGACTCCGCGGACGCAAGCGATTCCAGCGACAGCGGATCGGATTCGCCGGATACCAAGTCAGGCAAAGCAAAAACCTCAGGTTCAAAAACAGGTGATGCGAAGTCCGCCGGCGCCGGCTCCAAGCCCGGCGCGCCTCCGAAAGTGCACGAAGCCGACGCCAAAGGTGCGGCCGCGGCGCCCAGGCCGGAAGTGGTGACGCCGGGGCCCGCCGCCATTCCCGGCCTGCTCCTGACCATGGATGACCTCAGGAAACTTCCGCACGTGGAGATGGTCACGGAGTTCAAATGCGTCGAGGGCTGGAGCGAAATTGTGCATTGGGGTGGAGCGCGTCTGCGTGATTTCGTCGCCGCCTATCCGCCGCCGGGCCGCGACGGCCGTCCGGTTGACCTCGCCGCCGGCAACGAGATGGCGCAATTCGTGGGATTCGACACTCCCGATGGCGAGTACTATACCGGCATCGAACCCGAAGCGGCCCTGCATCCGCAAAGCCTGCTGGCCTACGAGCTCAACGGCAAGCCGCTCACCGCCGACCATGGCGCGCCCCTGCGCCTGGTGACTCCGCTCAAGTACGGCATCAAGCAACTCAAGCAGATAGGCCGCATTACTTACAGCGAGGCGCGGCCTCACGATTACTGGCACGAGCAGGGATACGACTATTATGTAGGACACTAGTTATGTGCGTTCCCCCGATGACTGTTCAGGCGTTGAAATCACAATCAGGAAGGCCCACACCAATGCGCAAAAAGTTTCGTCACGCCGCAATGCTGCTCGCCATTTTTTGCGTTCTGGGCACGGGATGGCTGCCGTCGCAGTCCACTCCGGAAAGGGGCGCGCCTGCCGTCCAGCCACAGGCGCCGAAAAAAGGTTGCAAGGGTTCAGCGTGCACGCTGGCCCCGCCCAGCCAGCCTCCTGACACTGAACTTCCGGCAGGCCACAATCCCGTAACCGTGGCCTCACCGGCGCCGGTGCTGCCCTTTGTGCCTTGGGATTTTGCGGTGTCAGGCGATTCGCGCAACTGCGGCGACGTGGTCATGCCCATGATCGCCGCCGACGTGATCAAACGCAAGTCCCGCTTCTACTGGCATCTGGGTGACTTCCGCAAAATGAGCGGTGTGGATGAGGACATGGAACATGGCCCCCATCACTTCGGCGGCCTGGGCTTTGCCTATCGCCGCGCCGCCTGGCAGGATTTCATCGACAACCAGGTGGCCGCGTTTGGCGTGACCCCCGTATTCCTCGGCATTGGCAACCACGAGATGATTCTGCACACCAACCGCGACGACTATCTCCACACCTTTAAGCCGTGGATTGACAACGCCCTCATCCACGAGCAGCGGCGCAAAGATTATCCTCGCGAAGTCGAAGGATCGCCGTCGCTGGCAGTGCGCACCTATTACCACTGGGTCCTCGAAGGGGTTGATTTCGTTTCTCTCGATAACGCCAGTAACGGCTTTGACCAGCGCCAGATGGCGTGGATCGCCGATCTCATCAAGCGTGACGCTGCTTCACCCGAAATCAAGACCGTGGTGGTGGGCATGCACGAAGCCCTGCCTGACAGCATTTCCGCCTTTCACAGCATGAACCAGACGGACCAAGGAACCACCACCGGACGCATCGTCTATCGCCAGCTTTGGGACCTGCAGCAGAAAAGCGGCAAGAAGGTTTACGTCCTCGCCAGCCACTCCCATTTCTACATGGCCGACGTTTTTAACACTCCGCAATGGAAAGAAATGAAGCTGCCGGGTTGGATCGTCGGCACCGCCGGCGCCCACCGTTACCTGCTGCCCCCGAGCTGGCATGATGCCAAGGACGCTATGACCGATGTCTATGGATACCTGGTGGGAAACGTTCAGTCCGACGGAGAAATCAAATTCGAATTCAAGGAATTGAAGCGCGACGATGTTCCACCCGGCGTCGCCCAGAAATTCGATGATAATTTTGTGGATTGGTGTTTCCAGAGCAACACCGATTGCAAAGACGACAACAAGCACTGCGAAAGGCCCCACTGAGCGAGGCCGCTGGCTATAGAAAATCAAGACCAATAAAAAGGAGCCCATCACCGGGCTCCTTTTTTCAGCATCAATCTTCGGGTTGCGATGAACCTATTGGATGGGGCTATCCGTAGCAGCCGCAGCGGCGGCCTGGTTGTAACGAATGACCCCCGACTGGTCCGAGTAAAAGTGACGCGTTCCCGATTGTGCGCTCGCGGGATCTGCGTTGATGGTGTAGGAGGTGCTGGGGCTGCCGGCTACCACCGCATAAGTGAAATAATAACCACTCTTGGGTGTGGCCGACGTGGTTGCGTTGGACAGCACTTCATCGATCAGGCAAGCGGCGGTGCTGCTGGGCGTGGCCGAACCGCAGGCGCTGGTGCCTCCCGAGCCGAGCGCGGTGAGAGTGGCGGCGAAACCCACGCTGGGAAAAGAAGTAGCGTAAGTAATTTCAGAAGTGTTGATGGTACGAATCGATCCTACGGCCGAAGATTCATTCGCCGCGATGCGCGATCTGATCAGGTTGGGAATTGCAATTGCCGCGATGATCAAAATAATCGCCACCACAATCAAGAGTTCGATTAGCGAAAATCCTCGCTGTTTTTTCACGGGGTAAATCCTTTCGTGTTAGCACCGACGCCAACGTGGATCGAGTTGAGTAGCGTCGATATTTCAATTTTAGGGTGTATAGAAAAATGCGCAAGTAACGAAAGTACTTCTTGCTTGGGAATTGTAAAGATTCTGTATGGATGGGAATGTGGAGGATTGGGCTTCCCGTTATGGGTTTGTGGTCTGAAAGCATGGCTGCATGAACTTATTTATTGAGATAACCTTCCGATTGTTATAAGACGGTATAAAAGAATAGATTAAGCACTTGTATTAGTTATGCACTTAGGTATAAAACTGGCAGCGTCCGCC
>JBBSHD010000142.1:0-6233 GCA_038253455.1 Terriglobales bacterium
GCCTGGGCAGGAACGCGCGCCGGCTGCTGGAAGAAAAATTCTCGGTGGGCGCCGCGGCGGACCAGATCATGCGCCTCGTTACCGACCGGTAGCCTGAGTTCAAAATTCGGCTCACATCCATGCAGATGCTAGAGGAGCGGAGGAACCCCTCATTTTGAATTCCCAACCCCTGTTGTACAATCACAGTCGTAAAGCATACTTTTTATCGGGGCCCTGGTAATCATTGTGTCTTTGCGACCCATCGGTAGTGGCTTCCAGGCTTGACGCTGGACGAATGCACTCACTGGCCGTCATGCCGTCACGAAATAGACATGTTTAGGACCGAGCTGCCGGTCATAAATAGATAATGCCCATAAGCCCATCATCGGCCGACCCGACGTCGGCGACACAGGCGCCGGCCTCCGGCGATCAGTTGGATGTGCTGGACTTGCTCCTCGTAGTGGCCCGCCGGAAGAAAACAGTTTTCTGGATTACCTTTCTCTTTGCCCTGGCAGCGCTGATTGTCAGTCTCCTGATTCCCGTCTATTACCCGGCAGAAAGCAGGATTATGCCGCCCCAGCAGCCGCAGTCATCCTCGATGGCCATGCTCGGCCAGTTGGGCGCGCTCAGTGGTATGGCCGCGGGCGGTCTCGGCGTGAAAAATCCGGGAGATATTTACGTTGCCATGCTGAGCAGCCGGACCGTCGAAGATGGCTTGATTGACCGCTTCCACCTGCAACACGTTTATAAGCAAGATTACCGAATCGATGCCCGGAAGCAACTGGAAAATCTAAGTAACATTAACCTGGGTAAGGATGGCGTGATCTCGGTGGTTGTAGAAGATACCGACCGCCAGCGCGCAGCCGACCTGGCCAACGGTTATGTCCAGCAGTTGACCGAGCTTATGCAAATAATTGCCGTCACCGAAGCTTCTCAGCGCCGGGTATTTTTCGAAAAAGAACTACGCGCCGCCAAGGATGATCTCGCCGGCGCCGAGGTCGAGCTGAAGCGTACCCAGGAATCCACGGGTCTGATCCAGATGGATAGCCAGGCCCGCGCCATCATCGAATCGGTGGCACGTTTGCGCGGGCAGATCGCCGCCGGCGAAGTGCAGCTGCGGATGCTGCGCGCCTCATCGACAGAACAAAATCCCGAGGTAATACGCACGGAGGAAGGGCTTGCCGCCATGCGCGCGCAACTTGCTAAATTGGAGCAAGGCAGACCCGACAGCGGGGTAAGCGTCCAGGTCCCTACCTCCAGAGTGCCTGAAGTAGGCCTGGAATACGTGCGCAAGTTGCGCAACGTCAAATATCACGAAACCATCTACGAGATTCTGGCCAAACAATTCGAAGCCGCCAAGATCGACGAGGCCAAGAACGCCCCGACCATCCAGGTCATTGATGTGGCGACGCCCGCTGAAAGAAAATCCCGGCCCCACCGCGCGGTAATCGTGCTGCTCACCGCCCTGGTCGGATTTATCATCGCCATTCTCTGGGTGTTCGGGCAAGAAGCCAGCCGGTACCTTTACTCCCAGCCTGAGCGGGGGGCCAAGCTGGCTTTGCTGCAGTACTACTTCACTAAGTTCTAGCCGGAAGTCCCTCTTGAATTTTTCGCGCCAGCCGGATGTTTTCGCCGGCTCTGGCCGATGATGGCAGCGATGCGCTCGGCGGTGTGCCCGTCCCACAACTCCGGAACGCTGCAAGGCTTTCCACCGGTTTGCAGGATAATCTCAAGCTCGCTCCGCAACCGGTTCATGTCTCGTCCCACCAATATGTTGCTGCCCGCGGTCACGGTCACTGGACGTTCGGTATTTTCCCGCACGGTAAGACAGGGGACCCCCAAAAAAGTGGTTTCCTCCTGTATTCCTCCCGAATCGGTCACCACCACTCTTGCCCGTTGTTGCAACGCCAGGAATGAAAGGTAGGATTGCGGGGGCATCAGCACTACGCCGCCGTGTAACCCTTCCAACCCCGCCATACGCTGCCGGGTGCGCGGGTGTACCGGAAATATCACAGGAATCTTGCGGCTGATTTCTTCCAGTGTCCGCAGAATGTCCTGCATGAATTGTTCGTCATCAACATTTCCCGGGCGGTGCAAGGTCACGAGGATGTAGCGCGGCGGCAGATCATCGGGCACACTCCTGGCTGCCGCCGGAAGCAGCGAAACCAGGGTATCGATCATGATGTTGCCCACCATGTGGATCTTTTCCGGGGCAATGCCTTCGCGTTTAAGATTTTCGTCTGCATCCGGCGACGGCGTAAACAGCAGGTCTGATATCTGATCGGTGAGCAGGCGATTGATTTCTTCGGGCATGGTGCGGTCGAAGGAACGCAGGCCGGCTTCCACATGAGCGATGGGAACGAGAAGCTTGGAGCATACGATGGCAGCGGCCACGGTTGAATTCACGTCGCCATAAACCACCATCAGATCAGGCTTGCGTTGCAGCACCACCGGCTCCAGGCGCTGCATGATTTCCGCGGTCTGCTGGGCGTGGCTGCCCGAACCCACAGCCAGGTTGACGTCGGGCGCGGGTATTCCCAGTTGGTCAAAAAATATGTCTGACATGCTGGCATCAAAGTGCTGGCCGCTGTGAACCAGGGTCTGGCGAGCGCCGCCCGGCAGCAGCGCGCGCACCAGCGGCGCAGCCTTCATGAAGTTGGGCCGCGCCCCAACGATGTGCATTATGTGCATAGGGAGATCTTCAGAAGCAGCCACTCGCGCTTGAAAATGTACAGCTTTGTTGCGGACGCCATGCACGCGCAGGCGGTTTCTGGAATCAAACGCTCCGCGTGCAATTGGTTTTAAGCGCGCCAAATTTTTGCGGAGGTTAATCCCTTGGTGGCGTTGCGTGTGTCCACCACCAGTTGCGAATCCCGCACGATGGCCGCATAGTCATACTCCGAGTGATCGGTGACGATCACCACGCAATCGAAACTCCCAATCTGGTCCAATCCCGTGGATTTCATCTCCAGATTGTAATGCCGGCCTTTTCCAATGACCGGAATGTAAGGATCGTTATAGCTGACGACCGCTCCGGCTTTCTGCAGGAGCTCGATGATGGTCAGGGCCGGTGATTCCCTGAGATCGTCGATGTCCCGTTTGTAAGCCGCACCCAGGATCAGGATTTTCGATCCGTTGATCGCCTTGCGCGCGCTGTTCAACGCGTTGGAAACCGCCGTGCAGATGTGGGTGGGCATGGCGGTGTTGATTTCTCCCGCCAGCTCGATGAATCGCGTTTGAAAGTCCCACTCCTTGGCTTTCCACGAGAGGTAAAAAGGATCAATGGGAATGCAGTGTCCGCCCAGCCCCGGGCCCGGATAAAACGGCTGAAAACCGTAGGGCTTGGTGGCCGCGGCATCAATTACTTCCCAGATATCGATGCCCATGCGCAGGCAAAGCATCTTGAGCTCATTGACCAGCGCGATATTTACGCAACGGTAGATGTTCTCCAGAAGCTTGGCCATCTCCGCTGCTTCGGCGGTGGAAACCCGCACCACCTTGCCAAAGACCGACCCGTACAGGGCTGCCGCAAGGTCGCCACTGGTGGCGTTGATGCCGCCCACCAGCTTGGGGATGCTGTGGCGCGCAACCGTATTATTTCCCGGCTCCTCGCGCTCCGGCGAAAAAGCCACGAAGAACACCTCAGGACTGTCCGCGGCGGCGCCGGAACAACGCAATCCTCGCGGGTTGTCCGCCTCCAGAATGGGGACCAGAACTTCCTGGGTGGTGCCGGGATAGGTCGTGCTCTCCAGCACAATAAGCTGATTTCTTTGCAGATGAGGAGCGATGGAGCGCGCCGTAATCTCTATGTAGCTGAGGTCAGGGTCGCGATGCTCGGTCAGCGGAGTCGGCACGCAAATGATGACGGCATCCAAGCCGGCGATTTGTGAAAAATCGGCGGTCGCGGTGAAGCCCCGGCTGCGCGCGGCTTGAATCTCGGCGGGAGGCAGGCGGTAGATATAGGATTCGCCGCGGTTGAGCGTTTCCACCTTACGCAAATCCACGTCGAAACCAGTGACCGTGAAATTCTGTTCGGAGTAAAGAAGCGCCAGGGGAAGACCGACATACCCAAGTCCGATGACGCCGACTTTGGCCGTCCGCTGCTCCACCCGGGCCTTAAAGTTTTCCAGCAGCGAATCCAGGGAAAATGATGGCGACGTCATAAAGTGTTATCTCTATCCACTTAAGATGCGAGCCCGGCCCGCCTCGATTGTACTGGGGCGAAAATTCTCATCCCCGAGCCGTCAGCACGTTTTCTTCGCGCTTCTATTTCACCTGTTTCGCTATGGCCTCACATGAATCGTGAATTCTAGCGTCATGTGAAAGACGGTATTCGACGATCGCCGCCTTGAGGTCCCCGCCTGCTCAACAGGATGTTCCCCAGGTTTGTATGGGTATCATGATGTTTGGGATCAATGCGCAGGGCCTCACGATACTGTTCAGAGGCTTCATCTGTTTTGCCGGAATCCTTTAGCGCCAATCCCAGATTGTTGTGAGCATCAGCATCGTTCGGATTGAAGTTAAGGGCTTTGCGAAACTCGACGATGGCTCCATTATAATCACGCTTTGCAGCCAGCAATCGCGCAAGATTGTGTGTGCGTCGGCCGACTCAGGAGGACGGCCTTGATCGCATCACGATATTCCTTGATCGCTCCATCAGTGTCTCCCTTTTGTTCTGCTGCCATAGCAACCTTGAAATGAGGATCCGATGCCCAGTTTGAGCGAAGGATGGCTTTTTTATTATTCGCGGCTGATGTAGTCCGCAACAATCTTAAGAAAGTCGTATAAGACACTCCCGATAAGCGAACCCCCTACCCCTTGTCATCCTGGAGCGAGCTTTCGCTTCTTGTTTGAGCGAAGGACCTTGCGTTTTTTCTTAATCTGTTTAGCCCCATCTTTCCGGGGTGTTCCTGTGCACCCGCGCGGTGGCGCCGGGAATAATTGCCGGCAAGTCGGGCAAGATCATCAACCTGTCATCGGTGGTGGGAGTGCACGACAATTTCGGACAGACCAATTACGCCGCCAGCAAGGCCGGTGTGATCGGCATGACCAGGACATGGGCGCGCGAGCTGGGGCCCAAAGGAATTAACGTCAACGCTGTAGCGCCGGGGTTCATCGCCACCGACATGGTCGAAAAAATATGCCGCACGAGATTCTCGAGCAAATGAAGCAGAAGACCCCGCTGCGCCGGCTGGGCTCGCCCCATGATGTGGCCAACGCCTGTGTGTTTCCGGGGGCGGGGCGGAATCTGCCTGCGATTATCCACTGTCTGACGAATTGCAATACACTTGACAATAATTTGCGGTGCGCACCGCGATGGCGGCACTCCATCGCGGGCGAACCGATTTCCCAATTCTTGTTCGTTTGAGCGGGCGAAGATACTCATGGACCACCAAAACTTTATCGTTCCCCCGGGCAGGAAGATTCGCCTGAAAGATTACGACCCCGCGTTCACCGGGCCGTTCAAGAACAAGGAAGAAGCTTCGGCGAAGTTGCAGCAGGACATTGAACGACTGTCGAAATATCAGCAAGTGCTTTACGCGCAGAATAAGTATGCTTTGCTCATCATTCTGCAAGGTATGGACGCCGCCGGTAAAGATGGCGCGATCCGCCATGTGATGTCTGGCCTCAACCCGCAGGGTACGCAGGTGCACTCGTTCAAGACGCCCTCGGCCGAGGAACTGCAGCACGATTTTCTGTGGCGCAGCGTGAAGATCCTGCCGGAACGCGGCCAAATCGGAATTTTCAACCGCTCGTATTACGAGGAAGTGCTGATCGTTCGCGTCCATCCGGAAATTCTTGAGTTGCAACGGCTGCCGCCCGCAGCCGGGGGAAAAAACATCTGGAAACACAGGCTCGGAGAGATTAGTGATTTTGAGAAGCACCTGGTCAGGAACGGGACGGTTGTCTTGAAATTCTTTCTCAATATCTCCCAGGACGAACAGAGACGCCGTCTGATCGAGCGTATTGAGATGTCTGACAAGAATTGGAAATTTGACATGGGAGACATCAAAGAGCGCTCCCATTGGCAGGAATATATGAACGCTTACGAGGATGCATTCAACCATACCAGCACCGGTTGGGCGCCGTGGTACATCATCCCCGCCGACCATAAATGGCTGACCCGCGCCGTCGTCGCCGGCGTGATCATCGAGAAACTAAAATCACTCAAGCTGGTTTATCCGGTCACCGGAAAAGAGCATCGCCGGTCTCTTCTCGAAGCCAAGAGATTATTGATAAGCGAGCCTGCCCGA
>JBBSHD010000143.1:0-6174 GCA_038253455.1 Terriglobales bacterium
GCCGGAATTTCAAGCAGGGTGACGTCCTCCTTTTCGCGATGCTTGTTGTCACGGTAGGCGCGGCTCATGGCCGGTGGAATGATGTCGTCCTGCTCGCCGTGAATGAGGTATTGCTTCACCGCGGGTGCGATCTTGATTTCGGCTGGGTTGGCTTCTTTGTAATGTTCAGGAACCCGTTCGGGAGGGCCGCCGAGAAACGATTCCACCGCGCCCCCGCCCAGTTGCAGCGCCCACGCCATTCTCATATCGACTACCCCGGCCAGAGAAATTACCCGATGCAATTTCAACTGGTGAGCTGCCAGGCACAGGACAAGTTGGCCGCCGGCGGAATGGCCTATGGCAGTGACGGTTTTCAGGTTCAAATGGTATTTCGGTGCGAGCTGCGGAAGAAAACGGAAACCACTGGTGACATCTTCAAACGTCCCCGGCCAACCGCCTCCGGGGTTTCCCACGCGCCGGTATTCGATGCTCCATGTGGCAATGCCCGCCCGGGTGAGCGCAGCGCACATGTGTCCTGAATGGGCGACGCTGTATTGCGCCTTCCAGAATCCTCCATGCACGATCATGGCGACCGGGTGCGGCCCTTTTCCGGCGGGGATGCGCAGCTCGCCATACTGAAGCGCGCCAGTGGCATAAGGCAATTTGGCGTCGGGAGGCGGCGGGGGAATGGTGAGGATGTCGAGGCTGCTCATCTCACTATTTTATGGCATGGGTGGACGACTGGGTTACTGGGACGCGCCGGCATCTGGTACTGAGGTGAACGATCCGGCTGACCGCACGGATTCGGCGAGGTTATCCAGGGCTGCCTCGATCCGGCGCAATTCCCGTTCCGCGCTGTCATTCCACTGCTGCAATTGTTCGGGAGAAGAGAGAATCTTACCGGCGGCCCATCGCAAAAAGTCGCGGCCAACCGGGCTCAGGGCCAGGGCGGCCAGCCCACCCACACCCAGCACCGAGATGGATAGATACCATTTATGCAGGTTACGCATAGTTTGCCGCCTTGCGCTTTGAGTAGCCTATATATTAAAGATGCAGCGCGAGTGACTGATGCTTCAGAAAATTAGTCGAGCAGTATTCAATCATGGCACAGAGCGATTCTCAAAACAAATTCCGTGGAGGCAAGTTCATGAACACATCGGCATGGGTTCGCGCCGGACGGCTGGCAGCAAGGCTGGTACTGGCGTTGGGAGTTTTCTCCCTGGTTGCGATGGCACAGGAAAAGCCGGTGGTTACGGTGCAGCCCAATACTATTTATGTAAATGCCGAGGGCAAGTTTGAATCGCAGCCTGACACCGCCCGCATCCAGTTCAACATCGGGGCGCAGGATAAGAACCAGCAGGCCGCATATGCCCGCGCGTCAAAAGCGGCTGAGAGCATGCGCCAGGTGTTGCGGGCGAACCAGGTCGACCCGAAATCCGCGGAGGTGGGTATTTATTCTCTTGACCCGGTGTACGACTACAGCAACGGGAAGCGCAAGATCGCGGGATACCGGGTCAGCACCTCGGTAAGCCTGAAACTAAAAGATTTCGCCAAGGCGGGAACCCTGATCGACCAGCTTTCGTCGATTGAGGACACCGAGAACCAGTCGCTTTCCTACACGCTGGAAGATATCGATGCGGCCAAGATCAAGGCGATTGAGGATGGATTCAACCGGGCGCGGGCCGAGGCGTCGGCGCTGGCGCGGGCCGGAGGCAGGACGTTGGGAGAACTGCTGTATTCTTCGATTGATACGTCGGAGCCGGTGCGGTTTCCGGCGCCGATGGCGCGGATGTCGGCAGGGGTGATGGCGGCGCAGGCACCGACCGCGGAATTTTCCGCGGCCAAGGTGACGATCACGGCGCGGGTGGATGCCGTGTTTCAGTTGCGGTGAGGCGATTTATTGGGCAGTGGCGGCTTGTGGGGATTGCTGCGGCGAGCGGGATGCGGTGGCCGCGTACCTGTGAATCTGGGCGTTGATTTCCTTGCGCAAGTCTTCCCAGATGGTGTCGGGCATGCTCATGAAGATCTCAACTACTTCGGGGTCGAACTGGGTGCCGGCGAATCTGTTGATCTCGGTACGTGCGGCGGCGAAGGTCTGGGCGGCGCGATACGGCCGGTCGGATGTGATGGCATCCAGGGTATCGCCGACCGCAAAAATCCTGGCGCCGAGGGGAATTTGCTTGCCCTTCAACTGCCGGGGATAGCCGCTGCCATTGAAGAACTCCTGGTGCGAGTACACGATTTCCGAAGCTTCGGTGAGAAATGGAATTTTGCGCAGCATCTGGTATCCGCGGAAGCAATGCTCGCGCATAATCAGGGTTTCGTCGGGGGTGAGGCGGCCGGGCTTGCGCAGAATTGAATCCGGGATCGCCATCTTGCCGATGTCGTGCAGAAAAGCTCCGCGAGCGATGATGCGAATGCGTTCCGATGACAGTCCCATGGCGCGGGCCATGGCGATGGTGAATGCGGTCACGCGCTTGGAATGGCCTTCAGTCTCCGCGTCCTTAAGATCCAGGGCGTCGCCCAGCGCTTCGAGGGTGATGTCGTAGGAACGCTCGAGGTCGGTCATGGTGCGACGCAACTGTTCAGTGCGCGCGGCAACCAGGGATTCGAGGTTTAACTGGTAGGCGCGATTTTCCAGGCGCAGGCGGCCATGCTCGAGGGCGCGCCGCACCATGGCGAGCAGATGCTCGCGCTCAAATGGTTTCAGCAGGTAATCGTAAGCGCCGTTGCGAATGGCGGCGAGGGCCACCGAGATATCGTGGACGGCGGTGACCATGATGACCGGCAGATCAGGATATTTTTCTTTGGAAAGTTCCAGCAGGCCGATGCCATCCATCTCCGCCATCATCAGGTCAGAGAGCATGAGATCGAAGGTTTCGCCGGAGTGCAGAATGGCCAGGGCTTCGGCGCCTGATGCGGCGGGCCGGGCATAATATCCCGCGTTGGCCAGCATGGACGCGACAATTTCGCGAATCGGCGCTTCGTCGTCCACCACTAATATGCGTTCTGCGGCCATAATTAGAAGCTCTACCGATTATATTGTCGCAGGTGCAGGAGCGCCATGCTGAGCGCTCAATATGTCATTAGATGCATTAAAGCGTTTTGCAGGCTAAATACAAGAGCACGAATGTCACAATATAGTGTGAACTTTAGTAATTACAAAGGTGAGTGAACCATGAGAGTTATGAAAAAATCCCGACATGTTTTCGGTGGGACGGCAACAATCTCGGCATTGCTGGCCTTCTCGATAATTGCCGCTGTACCAGGAAAGGCCCAGACCATGAATTCCGGCAAGGCCGCAAACAAAACCCAGCCGCAGGGCCGCCTGGGCGCGCTGGCGGAACAATTTATCAAGCAGACGCTGGTGTTATCACCGGTAAGCGCGTCGGCAGCCGGCTATCACGTGTACCGGACGAGCGATGGTGACGGCGTCCTGATGGGTACGTCAGTAAAACAAGGCATGCGAGCCGCGCCGCCGGCCAGCGGGAACGGCAAAGTTATTGCGCTGGATGCGGAGCTGGATGACGTGAGCCTGGGCGCGGTGGCGCGGCAGCGGGCCTTGCTGGCGGCGTGGAAAAAACGCTTCGCCACAGAGTCCCCCGCCGGATCGCTGGGCCTCGAAGACCGTATCGATCTGCGCATGATTGAGGACCAGATCGAACTTTCCCTGTTGGAGATCGACCAGATCCAGAGTTACCGTCACAACCCAACCCTGTATGTCGAACTGATCGGCAACGCGCTTTTCCTTCCGTTGACGGTGGAATACGCGCCGCAGCCGGTGCGTTTGGGTCATGTGCTCTCGCGGGTGTCGAAAATTCCGCGCATGCTGCAACAGGCGCGTGAAGTGCTGCTGGATTCAGACCCGATCTATATCAAGGTTGCGCTCGAAGAGAACCAGGGCAACGCGGATTTGATCGAACACATGCTGAAGGGCCAGGTGGCCGGGGATGCCGGCTTGCAAGCCACCTATAACAAAGTCGCTCCCGAGGCGCTGGCGGCGCTCTCGGATTTTTCGCGCTATTTGACCGATGAGCTGGGTAAGCGGCCTTCGACCCGAACATGGCGTCTGGGCAAACCGTTCTACGACCGCAAGTTCAAGCTGGTGATGCAGTCGGAGATCACGCCCGAGCAACTGCTGGCGCAGGCTGAATCTGAAATGACCAGGGTGCGGGCGGAGATGCTGGAACTGGCGCTGCCATTGCACGCCACCATGTTTCCCGGTCATGGCAACCACGACGACATCAACGGCCACGCTCGGGAAAATCTGGTAATCGGCGAGGTGCTGGGGAAGATCGCGGAGGAGCATCCGCGGCGCGACCAACTGATCGATTATGTGAAGGGCGACGTAGCGCTGATCACGCAATTCATACGCGATAAGAAGATAGTCAGCCTGGGCCCGCGCGAGAACCTGAAAGTCATTCCCACACCGGGATTCATGCGGGGCGTCTATTCGGTGGGCGGATTTCACCAAGCGCCGCCTCTCGATCCTGATACCGAGGCGCAATACTGGGTGACGCCCATCGATGCCAAGACCGCAGAGGCCAAGGCGGAATCCCACCTGCGTGAGTACAACAACTGGTCGCTGAAGTGGCTGACCATCCACGAGGCGTTGCCCGGTCATTACGTCCAGTTCGAGCACGCCAACGATATTCAACCTGAATCGCGGCGGCTGGTGCGAAATCTTTTCGCCAACGGCGCCTATGTTGAGGGCTGGGCGGAATACATCGCGCAAGTCATGATGGATGCGGGATTCCTCAACCACGATCCGCGTTACCGGTTATCGATGCGCAAGATCCGCCTGCGGGTGATTTCCAATTCACTCCTGGATATCAAGATGCACACCATGAAAATGAGTGATGCTGATGCGATGGACCTCATGCTGAAATCATCGTTCCAGACGCAGGCGGAAGCGGAGGGCAAATTGCAACGCGCCAAACTGAGCTCGGTGCAACTGCCTACGTATTACGTGGGGATACGCGAGTGGTTTGACCTGCGCGAGAAGTATGAGAAGGCGGCGGGGAAGAAATTCAATATGCTTGAATTTCATGACCGGGCTTTGGATGAAGGGCCGATTCCGGTGCCGTTGCTGGAGAAGGTTTTGTTGGGAGAGCGGCGGTAGCTGCCATGAAATTGTCATCTAGAGCAGTTTCATAGTTGGTGTATCCGAGAACGCCGACACTCTCGATAAAGCACGCGTTAAATAAAAATTGTCATTCCGAGCGAAAGCCGAGGAACCCTTTGTTTCCTGAAAGGTGGTAAGAGTATCAGCCTGATACTGAACCCTCACCCTCCCTTCGAATTGGTTCTACGCGCAGCCTGCCTTTGAATCTGCCTGGCAAACCAGGAAATCTTCCAAGGTTTTACTTAAATCGATCCCCGGTTCGTGCTGTTCACCTGGTGAAAGGATTGTTTCCCTTTCGCGTTAGAGTCAAAGGCAGGCTACGCGTAGAACCTGAGCTGCGTTTCTTTGAGTGCGCGGCTTGGCAGGTAACGCGGATTGCGCACAGGAAACAAAAGGTTCCTCGGCTTCGCTCGGAATGACAATTCAAATAAAACGCGTACTTCTGTTCCGAAGGACATATAAAACGTGTTCTTCTGTCCCACATATAAAACGTGTTCCTCTGTCCCCAAGGACAGGAGTGGGGTTCCGGCTGCTCGATCAATGCGGTTATCGGACACACCAACTATGAGAATGCTCTAGAGCATCCAAGAAAGATAGGTTCCTCGGCTGGGCGCTCGGAATGACAAATCCATGCAGCCTTAGCCCTTATTTTTTTTTTGGGTGGCCCGGCGCTTGCTTGCCCAATCCTTGATTACCACCTGGCGCTGCCGGGCCAGGGCCAGCGCGTCGGCTGGGACTTCTTCGGTAATGCATGAGCCTGCGCCTACGTATGCGCCCTGCCCCACCGTGATCGGGGCTACCAAGGTGGAATCGCTGCCGATGAAGGCGCCGTTTTCGATTATGGTACGGTGCTTGTTCACTCCATCGTAGTTGCAAGTGATGGTGCCGGCGCCGATGTTTACGCCTTCTCCAATCTCCGCGTCTCCCAGGTAAGAAAGGTGATTCGCCTTGGAGCCGCGGCCCAGCCGGGTTTTCTTGGTTTCAACAAAGTTGCCCACGTGCGCGCCGGCGCCGATGTGGCTGTCTGGCCGCAGGTGCGCGTAGGGGCCGAGGATGGCGCCCGCTTCCAC
>JBBSHD010000144.1:0-6172 GCA_038253455.1 Terriglobales bacterium
GCGGCCGCGCGCTTCGAGCTTGCCCCATCGTGAAAACATGTGGGCGTCGAAGACGTCGCTTTCGAAAGTGCCTTCACTGGCGTCGCTGTCCTGCAGCTTGAAAATTTTTCCCTGGTTGCTGGTGGCCACAAACAATCCCGCTCTGGCCGCGGCGAAAGCCGTCACCTGCGTGGCGCTGGCCTTGGCCAGGTCGGTGAATGACCTGTCGTTATCGACCATGTAGATTCGCCCGCGGTTTCCCGTGCCCAGCAGCAGACGGCCATGCTGCGGCATCAGCGCGTAAATCAACTCGTCTTTGGCGGTCCACAGTAAACGCGGGCTGCCGTCGGCCTCGATCCGGTAAACCTCTGAGCCGCTGCCCGCCGTGAACGGCGGCGCTGAAACCGATCCCGTCACCCCGGACATCACGGTCAGGCTTCCCAGGGGCATGGCGCTGGTTGCCCCGATACCGCCGGCGCCGTGCTTGTCCCCGACCCCGGCGGCGAAAATGGTGTCACCCGAAATGTGCAGGGCCGTAATTTCTTTGCGCGGAGCGCTGTACAGCACAAAACCTTCGCCGGATTTGGAGATGCGATAGATCAGCCCGTTGCCATCAGAGCCGGCGATCAGGTTGTCGTGGCCGTCCACCGCCAGCACCCGAATGTGGGTTTCGTCGCTCTTGAAAAACTTTGAAGACTCGCCGGCCCGGGTGATTTTGAAAATTTCGCCGTGATCGCCGGTGCCGGCGTAAAGGTTATGCTGGCTGTCGAGTGCCAGCGCCCATATGTACTTGGTTTTAGGATCGAAGAAAACCGAGCTCGAATATGAAGAATCGACCGCGACGTTGATGGCGGCGGCAGTTGCAGCTTCCTTTTCCGCGCTTGACTTCTTTTCTGGCGCGGCAACCGGAGCAGGCGAAACGGCGGCAGGCGAAACAGTGGCTGCGCTCGCGTTCCCGCGGCGCTGGATTTTGTAGATCTTGCCGTCGGGCGAAGTAGCGGCGTAGATCGTGCCGTCGGAATCCACCACCACCGATTGCACCTGCAGTTCTTTGGTCTCGAAGATGATGCTGGCCTTGCCATCACGGGTGACGCGATAGACCCGCGCCGGGGACCCAGTAGCGGCATACACGTTGTCCTCGCCATCGGACGCGATCGCCCAGATGTAGGTTGCAGGAGAGGCGAAGATGACTTTGAGCTCGGGGGCCAGTTCCAGGGAGCCCTCGTTGCCGATGGCCACGCCTTTGGCGCTGCCCTTCTCAAACTCTTCGAACTTCGATTGCTGCCAGGTGCTGGTGCCGTCGCCCAGCGCGAAAACGCTGGCCAGCGCCAGCAGGAAAAATAAGGCGGAGAATTTGTTCATGAGGTGGAGAAAATTATAGTCTGGAAGCGGAGCACGAACGAAGGAACCGCGTGTGAAAAACAGCGGAGTTCGGTTTGACTTCACCGCAACAATCACAAGAAGGCAAAATCACGGCGACAACCCAAGCCTCATTTAATCAGCACCGAGACCACCCGCGACCCGGTCACCACAAAATCCATCGCGCTGGATGATTCATCGAGCGCTGATTCGCCGCTTACCATCATCTCCTGCGAGCCCAGCATACCGTTCATTACGTTCATGACCGAAAGCGGCAGCGACGGCATCACTTTGTCTTCCACCATGGCCTGCGGATTATTTTCCAGCAATGAAACGTATAGCCGGTTGTTTACATGCTCCTTGTTGAGCTGGGCGATGGTCGAGCCTAGTTCCAGGCGGTGGTTCAGCCCGGCGCTTAACATCTGGGTGCGATTCAAGGTCTCGCCGTCGCTGACCAGTATCTGCAAATTTCCGGGCCGGGCCGAGGCCGGGATGCGCACTGGGATGGAGCGCACGATGCGCTCGCCGCGGTAAGGGCGCAGCACCGCTTCCACCACGATCTCCTCACCCGGTCGCGCCTCGGTGACGTCGGTGCGCGCGCTCTCGAGCCGCGCGCTGCGCCGCTCCGGGATGGCCTGAAAGTCGAGCTCAACCCCGTGAATGTCGGGGGTTTGGTAAGGATTGCCATAAATGCGGCCGAAGCGGCCGCCCAGATCCATGGCGATGGCAAACGCCGTGGGCGCATTATCCGCCGGGGCGTACAGGTCGCGCATGGCAACGTCGGGATATCCCTGCATCCTGATTCTTCCCCGCAGCGCAAAGGTGGTATCTTCGCCATACTGGTTCAGGCCCTGCAGCGCGCTGTACACCGTGGCCATGATGGCAACCGGAGTCAGCTTGGGGTTGTTCAGCACGTCGAAATGAAATGTGCGGGTCTTGCTCTGCGGATCAACCAGTTCGTTCTCGACATCGAGCACCTTGGCGCGGCTACGGGCGCCTGCGGCAGCCGGGGCCGGTCCCGGACCATGGATGCTGAGCGTGACCGGGATCATCTGCGCGTCGCGGCCGAATCGTCCCAGGATTCCGGTATGGCGGTCCTGCACGAATGATCCGACGGTCACCGTCGTGTTCACGATCTTGAATGCGTTGTAGGGCGATGCCAGCGTGGCCAACACCCGCGCCTTGGTCATGGGCATGTCCACCATGCCGTACTGCAATAACGGATGGCCACATGCCAGCAGCCGGTGGGCGTCCGCGAAGGTGACGGTGCAAGTAGCGGCGATATTCATGTCGCCGCGCACCAGGATCGCGCTTATCGCCGAGCCGGGGACTATGGGTTCGGGTTGCGCATCCTCACTGGCCGCTCCCGCTCCCATCACCGGAACAATTCCGGCCGCGGCGAACTGTGGCGCGAAGCGCTTGATGGCCTCTTCGCTGAAACCATTGAATGCCAGCGGCGCTTCGATGGGGGTCAGATACTGCGCGTATCCCTGAATGCTTCCCGTGCCCGGCCCCGCGCCCAAACCGCGTTCGCCGCTCAGAGAGGTTGGCGCCATTGCCCCGGTGTCAGCGCCGGAATTTCGCGCCGTGATCGTCGCCGCAGCAGGTTCGGGAACGGTGTGATCGAATTCCTCAATCTCCATCATGTCGGCGATCGGCGTGATACCGGCGATGGGTTCCTTGGAAAACATTCCAATGCGGAATGACAGCGCGCCCGCAAGCTTGCCGCCGAGATAAACCGGGCTGCCGCTCATGCCCGCGACCACCCCGGTGTATTCAGCCTTGGCGCCGTGCAGGCGCGCGAGAATGATGTCCCCTTTGGGCCCGGTCAGGTTCTTGAGCACGCCCAGTATCTCGACTTCCATCGCTTCCGGCTGCGTGCCTTCGAAGACGGTATAGGCCACGCCGCGCATGCCGGGGTGGATCTGGGAAACTGGAATGAATGTGGCCGGCGACAAATTGAAACCAGCGGCCGGCGCTGAAGCTCGTTGGGCAGCGGGACTGACCGCCGGGCCCTGGGCCCGGACCGCGGGTGTCGCCACCAGCCAGCAAGCCGCCAGCAGCGCGAGTTTGAATCTCAGGCAGCGCGAGTTCATCGAATAGCGAGGACCACTTGGGGGTACGGGGAAAAGTTCAAGTTTCATGTTGCTTGGCATTTTCTCAAGCCTCTGTGGCCCTGGGGCCCAACCATTTGCTGATCCGGACGCGGGGAAACCCCGGAAAACAGCGGCGATTTCCCTTATACTAACATGCAGGAAGTTGAATAAAGACGGTGACAACCATGCACTCATCATTGTTTTCCGCAGGCGCAAGAACCAAACCCACGTTTTCTTCCGCACTCTTCATCCTGATCGCGCTGCTTTGCTTCGTAATCACCGGCGCTGCGCAAAATAAAACATCGCCGCCGTCGCCCTCCGGCCAGGGTTCGCAGCCCGCGCCTCCCGAGGCGGGCGGTCCGCAGGGAGACATCGGGCCCATCGCCGTGCCTAAGAAGAAAACCGAGGAGGAGCGGCCCGCCCCCAAGCCTCCCAAGTTCAAGAACCCGGAGGGAATGACGGATTTCTCCATCCGCAAAGACGTCAGCCTGGTCAACGTCGATGTCGGTGTGGTCACCAAGGAAGGACAGTTTATACCCGGACTCAAGCAGGGAAATTTTCGCGTTTTTGAAGACGGCGTCCCGCAGAAAGTGTTTTCGTTCAGCCAGACTGAAGCGCCGATCACCGCGGTGCTGCTGCTGGAATTTGCCAGCACCAGCAATTACTTCATCAATGACATGTTGAACGGGGCCTACACCTTTGCCAGCTCGCTCAAGCCCAACGACTGGGTGGCGGTGGTTTCATACGACATGCGCAGCCAGATCCTGGTGGATTTTACCCAGGACAAGCGCTCCATCCTGGGCGCGCTACACACCCTGCGTATCCCCGGTTTCAGCGAAACCAACATGTTCGACGCGCTTTACGACACCCTTGACCGGGTGGACGGAATCGAGGGCCGCAAGTATGTGGTCTTGATCTCCAGCGGCCGCGATACCTTCAGCCGCATTACTTTCGACAAAATTCTGAGCAAGGTCAAAGCCACGCAGAACGTGACCATCTTCACGGTGGGCACCGGCCAGAATATCCGGCTGCGAGCCGACGCCTCCATGGGCCCGCTGCAGCGCATGGATTACCTGCAGGCCGACAACCAGATGGCGACCTTCGCCAAGATGACCGGGGGGCGATCGTTCTTTCCGCGCTTCGAAGGCGAGTTTCCCGAAATTTTCCGCGACATCGCCACCATCATCCGCAACCAATATTCAATCTCATACCAGCCCACCAATCCCAAGCAGGATGGCAGCTACCGCAAAATCAAAATCGAACTGGTGGATGAAACCGGCAACACTTTAAAGATCGCCAACGAAAAAGGGAAACAGCTCAAATACACGGTAATGGCCCGAGACGGGTATCGCGCCAAGCAGGTGGTGGAGTAAGGAGCAATCTTACCTCCCGAGCACCGGTTAAATGAAAGGTTGCGTCTCCGCCTTTGCTCGTCTTGCTGTGTGACGTTTCGCCAAACGCTCAAGAAGTTGCATAAGAAAAATTAAGCTAGCCAACATACTCTATGCACTTGTCATTCTGACGATCCCCAGTTTCATCGGGGTGAGGAAGAACCCCTGCTCCGCGACAAATCTGCGCGCGACCATTGTTTTGTTCCGCGGCGATTTAACGCGAAAGATTTTTAGCGCCAGTCCCCAGCGTGTGGTTCAGTAACGCCGCCAGTCTCAGCCCCGCTTTCTCCAGTTGCTCTTCGATCACCACCTCGGCTTTCGCCTCGTAGGGTGTCTTGATTTCCTCGTGCAGTTCCAGTCGCCGGGCGGAAACGTGGTTGTTGCCTTCGCAGTCGGCCATATCCTGCACATCCTCGACCGGCGGCCGCACGGGAAGAGTGCCGTACGCAACCTTTTTCGCCAGTCCCTGGCCTTCCCAAACCCATTGTACCGGGGCGCCTTTCGCCCACTTCTTCGCCCGTTTGGCGTTGCTGAAATCCAGATACTCCGCAAATTCTTTGAGTGTTCTGGGCTTGTTCTCCAGCATGGAGCGGATGATCAGGGTGTCCCACGCGGAATGCAGGTTGGGTGAGTAGTTGCCGGTAAACACGCCTTTGAAGTTCGAGCGGCGGGGCTCGCGGCCTAGGTAAGTGATGGGCACGCAGTTTCCGCCGCGATCGCCATCATCGGAATCATGCAGCGGCTGGTGCGCGTCTCCCACAAGATGAATCAGAAAGCGGAGAGCCTCGGCCCGATGCGCGGCATCCTGGTCCTGCTGCAGGGTGCGGGTGAACATGTCGATCGCGCTCAATAAACATCCCTTGGGACAGGCTCTCGCCACGGGATACGAGCCCTTTTTCGCCCTCAGCGGCAGGTCGATGAAGTGATAGGGAAAGGTGACAGGCTGGGCGTCACGGATATCGTCCGCCCATGTGGAAGCGTCCACCATGGGTTCGGCGCTGGGCCCGCAAAAGCGTTTCAATTCTGGATCGATGACGTTCTGCCGCAGCAGGTCATCGACCTGGCGGGCCACGTCGGGGGTGAGATGCGCCATGGCAATCAACGCCACGATCCGGTGTCCCTCGCAACCCCAGGCCGCAGCCCGCGATTGCAGTCCAGCTACCAGCAATATTGCTACACACATACAAGTCTTAGTCAGGCGCATCGTTAAACCCCCGCGCCATTGTGCCGTCCAGCATGGCGCAAAAGCAAATTGCCGGATGGATTGTGCTCTCCCTTCTCCCCTGCCGCTTACCGCACCGATTGCCGCTCCATGCGCATCTATATGAAGTATGAACAACACTTTGA
>JBBSHD010000145.1:0-6170 GCA_038253455.1 Terriglobales bacterium
TGCAATTGACTTTCGGAAAGCCCGGCAATCGCCGCTCGCAATAACTGCGGAGTGCGCTCAATCTCGCTGATCCTGTCCGCCCTAGGTAGGGCGGTTGAAGGGTCGTAATGAAACTTTCCTACTGGATATTTAAAATCTTCCATTTCACTTCCTCTAATTAGTTTTTTCCGGTCGTCGCACCGGTTTTATTCTGGGGCTTCCCTCTTACCATGTTTTCCGTGAAGATCGGCAGGGTTATCGTGAGTGCGTTCGCGAAATCTGGCCTTGGCGGAATTTGCCAGGGTGATGGTGCTGTCGCCGTGTTTATCCCGTAGCCCGTCCATGGTGGAAAGCAGGGTCTTCCATTTTCCGCGGCCGGCATCTTCGGTCAGCGACATCTGGGCACTGCCCTCTTGTTCGCATAATGACGATGCCTGCACGCCCACCAATCTTACCGCCACTCCGGGCGTCCAGTGATTTCTGAATAGTCGGCGGATGTGATCGAAAATCTCAGTGTCCAGCTGAGTTGTGCCGGCAATCGAGTGGGAGCGCTCGATGGTCGTGAAATCATGCAGTCTCAATTTCAGTTGAATGGTATGAGTATGCAGGCCCTGCTCCCTTAGCCGCCTTCCGACCATTTCGGAAAGACGCGCCAGCATTCCCTCCAGGATCGGCGCGGAATTCGTATCCACCGAAAAGGTATGCTCGTGGCTTATGGATTTCGGTCCTTCGCCTGTGCCAACTTCATTTTCGAACCATGCGCCCGCGTCCAGGCCTCGTGCCTTTTCCGCCAGCGTCAGCGCCCACTTTCCCAACTTCTCCTCGAGAAAAGCTTCATCGCGCGTAGCCAGGTCGCCCACCTTGTGGATTCCCAGTTCGCGAAGCCTGGTTTCAGTGACTTTTCCGACTCCAGGAATCTTGCGGACATCCAGCGGCGCCAGGAAACTCTGCTCCTGCGCCGGCATCACCCACAACACTCCATTGGGTTTGGCCAGGGCGGAGGATATTTTTGCCACCAATCGAGATCGGCCGATCCCGATCGAGCATCGCAGGCTGATTTGGGCCTGCATGGCTTCATGGATCTTGTGTGCGGCCTGCAAAGGTGGCCCGTGCAATCGCTCGGTGCCCGACATATCAACATAAGCTTCGTCCACCGAGGCCATTTCAACCCGCGGTGAAAACTGCTGAAGAATGGTGTGCACTTTGCTGGAATACTCACGGTAGCGCTCGGGATGGCCCTCCAGGAAAACCGCCCGGGGACAAAGCTTGTAGGCGGTTCGCAGGGGCATCGCCGAATGAACCCCGAATTTGCGCGCTTCGTACGAAGCCGCCGCAACCACTCCGCGCTCGTCGGCTTTTCCGCCCACTACCACCGGTTTTCCCTTTAGGGACGGGTCGAATAGCTCCTCCACCGAGACGAAGAACGCATCCATATCAACGTGGAAAATAATTTTCGGATGAATACTATCGGTCATGGACACAACATACCGGCGCACCGGGGAGGGGCGTTAGAGCTATTGTATGGGCAAATGGACGTGCGGGCCCAACCGAAAAGCTTAAACCGTTCGCCTAGGGGTTTGGCCCATGGCCCTTGAAGGCTGCGGAATGGAATTGCAGTGACTCGCCGAGGTGGGCGAGAAAGTAGGTCAATCCATGATTGCCGGGATAAATATGGAACTCGTGCTTGACCTGTTCCTTCTTGAGCTGATTGTGCAACGCCTGCGCCCCCACTTCAAACCCGTAGTCATCATCCTTGCCGCAATCGAAATAAATCTTCATGTTCTTGAGGGCGGCAACGTTCTGCTGGGCAATTGAGAACGGACTGTTGGCCACCCAGAACTTCATATCCACAGGTTTGCCGAAGGCACCGGCCAATACTTGCGCCAGTCCCGAGTTCGAATTCAGGGCGGAATTCAGCATTTGGGGAGAGGGCACCAGGGCCGCGCTGTGAGCGCTGACCGACCCGAACAGCTCAGGATGGGCAAAGCCTATGCGGAGCGCTCCGTACCCGCCCATGGAAATTCCGCTGATGCCCCTCGCATTCCTTCCGGGTGCAATTCTGTATTTTCTTTCAACGAAAGGCATGAATTCGTGCAGCAAAAAATCTCCATAGCGAATTCGCCCGTTGCGTGAATTCACGTAGAAAGTTGTTCCCCCCTGGGGCGAGACGATCAAGAAATCATCGATTTTATTTTGGCTGTGCAGGTTGTCGATCAGGTTCAATTCGCCGCTGTTGATGAGCGTCTGCTCGTTGTCGCCCAACCCATGCAGAAAATAAAGTACCGGGTAGCGTCTCAAGGCGGCGCCAGACGACGCCGCGATGTCGTAGCTCGGCGGCAAATAAGCGCAGTACCTTACATTGGCCTTGAGCACCTGGCTCGGGACCGCTCCACACTCAACTCGCGCATGTGCGGGAAGCGCAACCGCGAATGCCAACAGCAGGACGACCAGCACTTGTCGCCTGCAGAAGATGTGCTTCATGGCATTGAAGAGGGTCAACACAGAAACTAGAGATGCCGAGGAAACGTTTTGGACTCACGCCGCCGCCGCGAACTATTCATAGCGTAAGGCCTGCACCGGATCGAGTTTGGCTGCGCGGGATGCGGGATAGATACCCGCAAGCAGGCTCATGATCACTGCAAACACAATCGCACCGCCTACCAGCCATAGAGGGACAATCCAAACATTTTCCGGCGGCAGGTCTTGATGTTTCAAGAACACATTGGTTCCCGCGTTGATCACCCGGCCCAGAAACCATCCTAAACCGACGCCGAGCGCCCCGCCGAGAAAACCCATGGCCCCAGCTTCGGCAAAGAACAGCTTCTTGACGTCTATATCGCTGGCGCCCAGGGCCTTCATGATCCCGATCTCGCGCCTCCGTTCGAGAATTGCCATCACCAGGGTATTGACGATGCCAATCGAAGCCACTGCCAGGGCCAGGCTGCCAAAGATGCCGAGAAATAGATCAAGAATGGAGAAAAACCGCCGCAAGCTCCGCGTCGCATCAAAAATCGAAAACGTGTTGAAGCCCATTTTCCTGATGGCTTCCTGCACGTCCTGCACCCGGCTGGGGTTGCTGACGGTAACGGTCAAGGTCAAGTACGTCGGCTGGCTGGAGAAGCTGCGCGTGTTTTCCCTGAGGTCTGAGGGCACCATGACATGAAGGTCCTGGGCAAACTTCAGGGGCAGGAAGATGCGTCCCCGTCCTCCGCCTTTCATCCCTTCCGGGTCTTGATCGGTAATGCCGGAAATCCGCAATTTTGTTTCCCGAGACAGCACTGAAAAAGAGGCCGTGCTGCTGCTTTCGCCAAAATCCCCAAACTGCCCCGACTCGGCCGGTAACGGCCCTTCCGGCTTAACTTTTGCCGCCGCGGCCGGCGTGGCGGGCGTCGGCGCAAAGCTCACCGCCTGCCGTTCCGCATACTTCATGGTCAATTCTTTGCCGATCAAAGACTTCATGGCTGCGCTGTTTATCGTCTCCTTCGAATCTTCGGGAAGCCCGAGAAGTTCGAGGGCCACCTCCCTTTGCAAGATTGCTTCAGGGGCCGCAGGAGACGAAAAAAACTTCCCTTCCATGCTATCGAAGGCGTCTTTTCCGGCAGCAGACGGAGGCAGCGTGGAAACCAAGGTGAGGTGAGGCTTGTTCTCGTACCGGATTTCGGTGATAAATCGGATATCGGGAGTGGCCTCTTTTACGTTCGGCAGCTTTTCGATCTCAAGCCGGGTATTCTCGTCTAATGCACGGCTCTGCGCCGGCGCCGGCCCGGTCTTTTCTTCGCTGCGGTTGAAACTTCGAAAATCACGACGCGAGGTTACGACGATGGTGTCAAATAATCCGGACTTGGCAAGGCGCTGGGTGGCCATCGATTGCAAGCCGATTCCCAGCGATAGCATCGCTACCAGTGATGCGATGCCGACTGCAATTCCCAGTGTCGTCAGCGCATTGCGAAGTATGGCTTCGCGCAGGTTGCGCGTCGCAAGTTCCAACAGGTCAGGGGTTTTCATGCGGATTCCTGCGGCGCAGCAAGCGTCGGCCCACCAACAAAGCCTTCGGCTACTGTGCCTCCGCCATGCGCGGTGTCGCCGATCAGTTTGCCGTCCGCCAGAAATATTTGGCGCTCAGCATAGCGTTCCGCCAGGGCACGCTCGTGGGTTACCAGTAAAATCGTCATCTTAAGATCGCGGTTACATTCACGAATAAGGTCCATGATCTCGGTACCGTTGCGGCTGTCGAGATTACCGGTAGGTTCATCGGCCAAAAGCATCTTCGGCCAGTTGACCAGCGCCCGCGCCAGCGAAGCGCGCTGCTGCTCCCCTCCGGAAAGTTCACTGGGGCGATGGCGGATCCTCTTCGCCAATCGCACCCGGTCCAGGGCCTTGGCCACAGCAGCCGCTCGCCCGCCGCGGTCGGTTTCCGCAAATCGCATCGGCAATTCCACGTTTTCGGCGAGTGTCATGGTGGGAATAAGGTTGAAGGCTTGGAATACCATGCCCACTTCGTCACGGCGGTAACGCGCCAATTCCGTTCGCGAAAGCTTGGCGATGTCCCTGCCCTGCACGGCTACCGTTCCTGAAGTGGGATGGTCGAGGCCTGCAATCAGGTTCAACAGTGAAGACTTGCCGGAACCGGAGCTACCCAGAAGCGCCACAAATTCGCCGGACTCCACCCGCAGCGAAATGCCATCCACCGCGCGAATGAGGGAATCTCCCATCGTGTAGTGCCGGCACAAGTCCACGGTTTCAAGTGCAGTTGTTCTATCGGTTTCAATGGGCATATTGTCTTTTGGCAGGTACGGCTACTGCAGTGTTCCCCGAGCTACGCCGACCGCATCGGCCAGGCCCCGATCTTTGTCGGCTTTGTCATCTTTATCGCGAAGGCCCGGCTTGGAATCACCTTCGCCCGGGGCGAGAAACAGGTTGCTCTCCAGGCCATGCTGTCTGGTGTAGAGATCATAATAGCGGCCGCCCGCGGCATAGAGTTGCTGGTGGGTCCCGCGCTCCACGATCCTTCCCTGCTCTACAACCAGTATCTGGTCGGCGCGCCGAATGGTTGAAAGACGGTGCGCGATGACAAAGGTAGTGCGCCCCTTCATGAGGAAGGAAAGGGCGTGCTGAATTAAAGCCTCTGACTCCGAGTCAAGACTTGACGTGGCTTCGTCCAAAATCAGGATCCTCGGATCGGCCAGCACAGCACGAGCAATCGATATGCGCTGCCGTTGGCCACCGGAAAGCTTTACTCCGCGCTCTCCCACCACCGTGTCGTAGCCAAGTTCAAATCCCTCGGCGAATTCGTCCACCCGGGCAATGCGGCAGGCTTCCAGTATTTGTTCCTTGGTCGCGCCGGGCCGGGAAAATGCCACATTCTCGGTGATGGTGCCGTCGAACAAGAACGATTCCTGCAGTACCACTCCCAGGAGCGTGCGGTAGGAATCCAGGCGAACTGTGGACAAATCAATGCCGTCGATTGTCACCCTGCCCTTGGTGGGAACATAAAAGGCGGTGATCAAGCCGATAATAGTTGATTTGCCGGAACCGGACGAACCTACGAGGGCAGTGACGCTCCCGCGCCGCGAGTCTAATGAAAGGTCATGCAGGACGTCGCGCACCGAGTCGTAGCTGAAGGTGACATGATCGAATCCGATTTCGCCCTCCACCGGGCCGAGCTCCACGGTGCGCCTCGGATCTTCATCTTCCGGCGACTGATGCAGAATTTCATGGGTTCGTTCGAGGCCCGCAATTGCTTCGGTCAGTTGGGTGCCGATGGCCACCATCTGAACCACTGGCGCCACCAGGAATCCTAAGAACAAGGTAAAAGAGAAGAAGCCGCCGAGGGTGAGCGTTCCCGCTTGAATCTGGCGGGCGCCAAGATACATGATGATCGCTCCCACCAGTCCCAGCAGCAGGGTGGAAGACAGGCTCATGAGAGAAGTGGCGGTCAACGTCTTCATGACATTTTCCAGAAGACGGTTCACTCCTCGCGAGAACACTTGTTCTTCGCGGGCCTCGGCGTGATAACCCTTGATGACGCGAACGCCACCCAGTGACTCGGTGAGGCGGCCGGTAACTTCGGCGTTGATTTTGGCGCGTTCGCGAAAGATCGGCCGGATGGTTCCGAAAGCCTGGTTCACGGCAATCGCGAATGCCGCCAAAAAGCCGAAGGCCAGGCCGGTCATCAGCGGGCTGATCCTGAA
>JBBSHD010000146.1:0-6137 GCA_038253455.1 Terriglobales bacterium
ACGTTGAAGATGTAACTGAATATGGTGCGCAGGACCGCGCCGGTGGCCGGGTGTGCATACAGCGGAATCTTTTCGGGGGACCTGAAACTGATGGGCCGCAGGTCGTCCAAGCCCAGAACGTGATCAGCGTGGTGATGGGTATAGAGAACGGCATCAATGGTGCGGATGCCTTCGCGAAGCGCCTGCTGGCGAAAATCGGGAGTGGTGTCGATCAAAACGCTGTGGCCGTCAAACTGGATCAGAATGGACGGGCGGGTGCGTTTGTCGTGCGGATCGGACGAAGTGCACACCGCGCAATTGCAACCGATTGTCGGCACGCCGGTCGAGGTTCCGGTTCCCAACACGGTAAGGACAGCCTTCATTTATTGCGCATCCGGAACCCGGATTCCCGGCGGCGGCTGCACGATGCGATTGGTGATTTCGATGTAGGCCATGCGCAGCTCAAACAGGCAATTCTGCAGCAGATTTTCTTCCTGTTTGGTGAGATTCCCTTTGGTCTTGCCATGCAGGAGGGCCAGGGTGTCGATGGTCTGGCGAGCCCCGGTAATGTCCGGCTGCAGTTCTCCGCCTTCGGGTCTTGCCATGCCGAGCTGCAGCATTGCAGTCATATACAACGAGGCGATCAGGCGCTCGAAAGTCATTTCGAAGCTCGGCGGGCCTTGCTCCTCTGCTTCCCGCCCGGGCGACGAAGCCATCTCCTGCTGCATGGTGGTATCCATCGCCGAAGTGGAACGCCGATAGGCATCTTCCTGATGGCGCTGTTCTTCCGGGGTGGGCGCCTCCATCTCAGCGGTCTCGCCAGCGTCGCCCACGGATAAGTCGGGGGAAGAGTCGGACTCGGTATGAGCAATCACCTCTGGGGACGGCGTGGCGGAAGGTGCGCTGGGTGCTGCAGCGGCTGGCGCCTCGTTCTTGCTGGTTTCGGCGCCCGGCCGGATATCGCCTTCGGAAGTAAACTTGCGGCGGTCACTGACTACGAATGGTTCATCCTTACTTTTTGCTGCCATCTGGCGCCACCTCAATTTATTGAGCTTAGTTCATAGTTCATTGGAAAAGCGCGAACCCTTACCGGCACATCGTTGGCCCGGATCTCGACGCCGGGCAGTTCGGCCTCGCGGCGAATATATCCCAGGGCATAAGTTTTTTCCTTCTGTCCAGGATAAGCGAAACTGCATACGCTGGTCAGCTCACCGACATCCTTGGCATTGGCTTGCAGCTTGGCGCCAGCGGGGACTTCGGCAGCCAATTCAAAGCCGGCAAACCTGCGGTGCAAATTACCGCGAGAGTGGATGCGCTCGACGATCTCTTGCCCGATATAGCAGCCCTTGGTGAAGTCCAGTGCCCGGCTCTGACCGGTTTCCTGAGGCAGGTCGCGCTCCCGGATGTCTTGTCCAAAACGAGGAGTTCCGCCCAGAATGCGGGTTATCTCGAGGGCGGCGGCCCCCACAGGTGTCGCGCCGGCTTTCACCAAAGCATTCCATACCTCGGAACCATCGTTAACTGCGGCAGAAATTTCGTAACTGGGAATCTGACTATCGTCGAGCCGGATGACCAACAGATCGATGTTTCCGATGGTTCCTCGCTTCAGTTGCAATACCTCAAGCTCATCAGCGTTCATGCCGGCCGTGGCCAGCACCTGGGATGCGCTGGGACCTTTTAGTCCTATAAAAGTTTGTCCGGCAAGCGGCTGTAATTCCACGTCGTCCATGATGATGAACCGGTCGAGGGTCGCCTGTATCTTATCGAGTTGAGACAGGTCGGTTTCCAGCAACATTTGGTCGTCCAGGTTATAGATGTAAATATCTCCAAGAATGTGGCCCTGGGCATTCAGTAAAAAATTGTAGACGCCGCGATCAGGTGGGAGATTCTTGATGTTGTTGGTGACCATTCCATTCAGCCATCGAACTTTATCGGGGCCGGTGGCGGCTAACCTGGCCCGGTACCTCATGTCAAAGACGCCGCAGGCTGCATGGATCGCTTGCACTTCGGCGGCGAGGTCGCCCGACCCGACTCGCGGGTTGTGAGGAGCATTGAGAGTATCGCTGCTGGGCATTAACTCAATTATAAATGGCGCGTTGGCGTGTTGTTCAGGCAGAAGGAGCGAGGTAAAAGAAAACGCGAGGTCTTTGGCTGGATGACAAGGGCTGTGGAAAGGGCATTCTCGTTTATCCAGGATCTTTTGTGCGAATTCTTGAGGTTTTGGTGGGAGGTCTGAGGGCAAGGGATTCCCCGGAAAGCGCCAGTATCGCGCCTATATAACGAAGCTGTTATCTTGTTTGCGTGACTACTCATCCGCGAATTGCGGTCATCCCCGGCGATGGTATTGGGAAGGAAGTAACCGCGGCCGCCCTGGCCGTCATTGAGGCGACGGGCGTTGCGATTGAAACGGTTCGCCTGGACTGGTCCGCTGACCGGTATCTCGCGGATGGCACGACCGTTCCCGCCGGCGGATTTGCCGAGCTTACCGATCATTTCAGCGCGGTGTTAGCTGGGGCCTTCGGCGACCCGCGGGTGCCTTCCAACGTACATGCCAAAGATATTCTGCTGGGCATGCGGTTTCAGATGGATTTATTCGCAAATGTGAGACCGGTGAAATTGCTGGATGCGTCGTTGTGCCCGCTGAAAAACGTGACCCCGGAAGATGTGGATTTCGTCGTGGTGCGAGAGAACACAGAAGGCCTCTACGTGGATATGGGAGGCACGTTCAAGAAGGGTACGCCCGACGAGTTTGCCATCCAGGAGGATGTAAATACCCGGAAAGGAGTGGAGCGGGTGATCCGCTTCGCGTTTGACCTGGCGCGCCATCGCCCTCGAAAACGGCTGCTGATGACCGACAAAGCCAACGTGATGACCCATAGCCATGGCTTATGGCAGCGGATATTCAAAGAAGTTTCGCAGCAATACAGCGACGTCGAAGCATCGCACATGTATGTGGATGTGTTGTGCATGCACATGATTCGCGATCCGCGGCAGTTCGATGTCATCGTGACCAACAACATGTTTGGGGACATCATCACGGACCTGGCGGCGGGGCTGCAAGGCGGCCTAGGCATGGCGGCCAGTGGGAATATTCATCCCGGACGAACCTCGATGTTCGAGCCGGTGCATGGCTCGGCGCCGCCGCTCGCCGGCAAGAACCTGGCGAACCCAATCGGCGCCATCTTGACGGCTGCCATGATGCTGGAACATCTGGGCCTAACGCAGGCAGCCGAAAAAATAAATGCGGCGGTGCTGGACGCAGTGAAGCAGGGAAAAACCACCGGCGACGTGGGTGGGAAGCTGACCACGACACTATCCGCCGATTGGATTGCCACGCGGGTCGGGGCAGGTTAGGCCTTTTCTCGATGACGGCGAGCCGAAACCTGCCAGCCAGAATCCCTGCCGATCCTCCAGATCAAGCTTTGACGACCCTGGTTTTCTTGACCGCCATTCCGGCCAGCGCGGGGATGCGCATAAACATGAACGCTGCCCGGCGAACGATTTCCGGCGCTGCCATGATGCGCCGCAGAACCTGTGAGCCCCGAAAGACAGGCAGTAATTTCTGCGAGTAGGCCTTCCGGTAGATTTCGACGCTTACTTCGAGGGAACCCACACCCCTGAAAAAAGGATCAAGGCTTTGCGCGGCCACCTTACCGCTATGCAGCGCCAGGGCGATCCCATCGCCGGTGAACGGATCCACAAATCCGGCCGCGTCACCCACTCTTAAGACGTTTCCCCGGGCAGGTTGAGGCTTCCGAAAGATCAGGGGACTGGTATAGACCGTCTCCATCACGGGCTCCCAACCTCGGCTCTCTGCGAACAGTTGGGGATGCAAAGCAAAAACCTGCTCCAGCGTACTGGCCGCGCTTGTCCGCACCATGGCGCACGCGTTCACCAAACCACCTGGCAAAGGTTGAATGCCGCAATAGCCGCCAGGAAAAAAGTAGAGATGCACTGATCGGGGACGTGAATTGCCCCTAAGATGTCCTTTTATTCCCAGTAGCTTATATCTGCTTATTTCAACCGTTGCATTCAAATTCGACCAACGACCCGAGGCATCGATCACCGCCTTGGCAGAGAAGTCGCCCGCACTGGTTTTAATGGTGAATGGACCTTCGCCCGACAGTTGATTGGCGGTTGTTTTTTGGCGGCAGGTCACACCGGCGGTGAGCGCCGCCTGCCATAACGCATCGTCGAGAATGAAGCGAGTGATGCTGGCCGCAGCGGGCGCGACGGGAATGGTCGCGGTGTTTCCGTCAGCAGAAATCGCGACCTGGTCTATTGGGCAAGAAGGTAAGTTTTCATATTGCGGTTGGCCTAATAGATCAGCGAGCAGGGGAAGAGATTCGGCGGATACGAATTCTCCGCACACCTTGTGTCGCGGGTAGGCAGACCGCTCAAGGAGAAGAACGTCGGAGCCTCTGCGAGCGGCCAGGATTGCGGCAGAGCATCCTCCAGGACCTCCCCCGACCACCACGAGATCGAAGTGGAACTTGTGGGTCACTGCTGCGGCCCTCCCGGGTTCTTCCAGACAATCAGTCCCATGCGGAAGAGATAAAAGCGACGAGCTTCCCACCGCACAGCCTGGGTGTTCTTCAGGATTGCAGACATCTCCGCCAGGGTATAGGACCGGCGAACCGATGCCGGCGCATCGTGGCGGGTAATGGGACTGCGGAAGAGGGGAAAGCCGGCATACACCAAGGCCAGGCTGATCACGCTCCTGCGCAGGTCATTGATCAGGACTCCAACCCGGCTGACGCGCAATCCTTCGTTCACGAATTGCACGATTTCACGGGGTTCGAGATGATGGGCGAACAGCGAGCAGCCGACGAAATCAAAACAACCATTCTTAAACGGGAGATGCAGCGCGTCACCGCAGACGAAGGGCAGTGCCCTCGGCCGGTGGGCGAGGGAGCGATCCAGAACTGTGGGGAGGAACGTGAAGTCATCGTGGGAGCGGTTCCTGGCCAGGCTGGCGGCTATGTCTCCGGAAGCACCGGCAACGTCGAGGTAGGTAACGGTCTTCGCGTCGCTTGTTCGAGCCGCTGTGACCAGCTTGCGCATTACTCTGCTGCCGCCGAACCAGCGATTGATTCTGCGCAAGTCGGCAAGGGATTGCTGGATCTGCGCGGCGGAGCCGGTATCGGAATCCAGTAACTCCTGAATAACGTGACGTTTCATTGGTGGATCCCGAAACGCATCCTATCCACTGATGCCGGCCAGTTCCTCTTCCAGGAGTTGTTTGTTGTAGAGATCGGTGTAGTAACCGTTCATCGCCAGAAGCTGGTCGTGAGATCCGAGCTCAACGATGTGGCCGTTATGAAGGACGGCGATACGATCGGCATTGCGCACGGTGGAGACGCGATGGGAGATGAAAATCGTGGTGCGGCCGCGCATCACTTCGCGCAAGTGGTTGAGAATTTTCTCTTCGGTATAGGTATCCACGCTGGAAAGAGCGTCGTCGAGGATAAGAATTCGGGGGTTACGGATAATTGCCCGGGCGATTGCAGTGCGCTGCTTCTGGCCTCCGGAGAGAGTAATGCCGCGCTCTCCGACGATGGTCGAATAGCTTTCGGGAAAGCTTTCGATTTCGTCAGCGATTCCAGCGCCCACAGCCGCGCTCCGCACCTGTTCGTCGGTGGCGTCGTCAACCCCAAATGCGATATTTCCGCGAACGCTTTCTCCGAAGAGAAAAGTTTCCTGGGGTACGAATCCAATTTGCCTGCGTAATATGTGGAGCGGGTAGTCGGTGATGGGACGGCCATCGAGGAGAAGGGCGCCGCCGCTAACGTCGTAGATACGAGGAATAAGGCTGACCAGCGATGATTTTCCCGACCCGGTGGGGCCCACGATGGCGATGCTGCTACCGGCGGCGATGTGAAGGTTGATCGACCGCAGGACGGGAACACCGTCGTAACCAAAACTCACGTCACGGAACTCGATCTCCCCTTGAATTGAATCGGCGGCGCCCGTCTCGCCTTTGAAGTCGGCTGAGCCGCCGGCATCGATGATTTCGGATTTTTCGCGCAAAATCTCGTTGATCCTGGCCATGGATGCGGTGCCGCGCTGAAAGATATTAACCACCCATCCCAAGGCGATGATGGGCCAGGTGAGCTGCACCATATAAGTATTGAAGGCCACAAATGAACCTACGGTCA
>JBBSHD010000147.1:0-6130 GCA_038253455.1 Terriglobales bacterium
ACCGACCGGGTGCATCCCACGCCGGTCTATGAATTCCTGGTGGGGATGATCATTTTTTACTACCTGTGGAAGCTGGGCGAGCGGGTGTTACTCGGGCCGCGTCCCCTGGGAGAAGTGGTGGCGGCCTATTTTCTGTGGACCGGGCTGGCGCGCTTCCTGGTGGAATTCATCCGGCGCAATCCGCGGTCATTCTTTGGCCTGACCAATGCCCAGGCGATCAGCATCGCGTCGATGGCAGCCGGAGTGGCGCTGATGGTGGTGATCCGCAAGCGCTTCCGCAAAAAAAAAAATGAACACCGCATCATCGGCCACATAATCGACCGGGGAGACGTGCTGCAGCAGGAATATCACCGGGCCATACCCGAATGCCCGGAACCGGAGCGCTGGCGGATGTATGACTCCATGACCGCCGAGTTCGAGGTGCTGGAATTTCTGCGCTGCCTGATCACGACGGTCAAGCCCCGACTGGTGGTGGAGACCGGAACATTTTCCGGGGTCAGCACTTTGTGGATCGCCGAAGGGCTCAAGATCAACGGTAGCGGGAAAGTCATCACCTGCGAAAACGACGAGGCGGTGTTCGCCAGCGCCCGCCAGCGGATCGAGCAATCGGGTCTGGGAGAATGGATCGAAGCCCGCAACGAATCCAGCCTGGAGATGGTGGTCGAAGGCACGGTGGATGTGCTGTTCAGTGACAGCGATCTGCCGCTGCGGGAACAGGAAGTCAGAAGGTTCCTGCCGCAGATGACGCCTCACGGCTTGATTCTCATGCACGATGCCAGCTCTCACCTGAAGGTCGTGCGCGAAGCGGCGCTGCGGCTGGAACAGGAAGGCTTGATCTCGGTGGTTTTCTTGCCCACGCCGCGGGGGTTGGTGATCGCGCAAAAGCGCGATGGGCGTTAGCGCTGCCGGCAGGGTTGGTATATCAGAAAGCCACAGTGCTGGAACCAGGCTAAGGCGTTGCTGCAATCCCGAGGTTCACCGAGTTCTCGGATATGAAATGTGACGCTTCCGAGAGTTCGATCGATGCGGTTATCGGCTACACCAGCTATGAAAGTGCTCTAATGGTGGTCAGTGCCGGCGGCTAAGTTCGTCCGCGAGCAGGTGCCCTTTAAGGGCCAGGTTGCGGGCCCGTTCCATATCGCCCTGGCCGGCGGCGGCGCGTGATTGTTTTACATAATTCCTGATCTGCGCGACCTGTTGCTGTTCTTCGGCGGATAGCGGCTTGCGCAGGGAATTGACTCGCGACAGGGTGGAATCCAAAAGCTGCGAGGTGGTCTGAAGGTCGTGCCGCATTTCGACGTCCGTACCAGTTGAGATTTCCCGGTCTGAAGCACTGGTGGGTGCAGCGGGCGGAGGCGCGGGCGCCGTGGCCGGTGGGGTTGCCGGGGTTGTGGGCGAGGGCGCAGCCGGGGTTGCGGGGGGCGTGATCGGGGCCTTGGCCGCCGCGTTGGTTTCCGCCGCCGCTTTTTCGGCAGCGGCGCGGCGCATCTTACGCCGCTTTTGCACCGGCGCCGCGGTCGTGCCGGCGGCCGGCTGGCGCCCTGTCTGAGGGAGCTGATTGCGAGTGGCGCTGGCCGGAGGTGGGGGTGGCGGAACGGGGGCTCGGGCCACCCGCGGTTGCGAGCATCCTGAAAAAATTGCCATGGCTGCCGTCGCCAGGGCGATACCGCTGTTTAATTTCATCAATAAGGGCCGTGAGTTATAAAAATTGATTGTAACGCGTTCGTCCACTGTCGGGAATGTCCGCTCGCTCATCATAGGGTCACACCCCTGCAACTGCAGAGATGCTTTTTTGCGGTACCGGGGTTGCAGCAAGGGGAAAATGCAACTTGAAAGAAGTTCCGGTGTTGGAGCTTTGGAAATCCACTGAACCGTTGTGCAACTGCATGACCCGATAACTCATGGGCAAGCCAATTCCGGTGCCTTCCTTCTTGGTAGTGAAATAAAGGTTAAAGATTTTTTCCTGGATCTCGGGGGGAATGCCCTTGCCCTGGTCGCGAATTTCGACCACGCCTTCCGCGCCGCTACGCATCGCATTGACCGTTAGAATGCCACCCCGGGGCATGGCTTGGACCCCGTTGAGGACGATGTTCAGGAGGGCCTGCTGCACCAGGTCGGCGTCGACCCTGACGGGAAGAGTCAGAGTTACCGGGAAGGAAATGAGCTTAACGCCGTGACGCTGCGCGTCGGGTCCGGCGAGCTCCAGGACCTCCCCCACCAGCTCGTTGAGGTCTTTGGCAGCCAGGTTGAGCTCAACCGGGCGAGTGAAATCGACCAGCGTCTGGACCACGCGATCAAGATGGCGAATCTCGCTGTCGATGATGCTCATGTGGCGGCGGACATCGGGATCGTCGCTGGTAAATTTTTCGCGCAGGACCTCAAGGTGAACGACGATGGCGTTGATGGGGTTCTTGACTTCATGGGCCACGCCCGAGGTGAGGCGTCCGATGGCGGAAAGTCTGCGGGAGAGCTCGATTTCGTCCTCGATGGTGTGCACCGATTCGGCGTCACGCAGGGTGAGAAGGGCGCCGATATGCTGGCCGTTGTCCTCGATAAAATCGAGGGAGACCCCGGTTTTTTTGCCGCTGATGCCGGAGAGCTCTCGTTGCGCCAGGGCGGAGTGCTGTTCAAACCCCCGAATGACGGCCCTGCTCAGGGGCGAATCCTGATCGAATATCTGCTCGACTTCCTGGCCCAGCATCTGGCGGCGCAGCTTGCCCACAAAGTGTTCCACCGAGGCGCTGACCAGCAAAGCGCGCTTCTCATTATTGAAAAGAAGGACGCCATCCTGCAGGTTGGCCATGATCTGGTCGAGGTTGTCTTTAAGCGCCGAGAAAACCTGCTGAACGTCGCGCACTTCCTGGCCCAGCCGGTCGATCTTGGTGGTGACCTGTCCTACCTCGTCATTGTTGGTTCCCCCGGATGGGGGCGGCGAGGATGGAGCCCCGGAGTCGCCTTTGGGTGACACCTGGTCGAGCTGCAGATCGAGGCGGCGGCCGATGATTTCAAGGGGACGCAAAGCAAAGTTCGAAAGGCCGGCGGCGATGAAGACCGAGAGCAGCATGGAAATCAATCCAAACACCAGGGCACGATTCACCTGGGGCTGAATATCGCTCTTCACAAAGACCGTGGAAACGCCTACGCGTATGGTGCCAAACAGTTTTCCTTTGCTCTGCAGGGGCAGGCTAATGTCATAGACTTCCGGCTTGCCGTAGACCGCCTTGAGCAGATAGAAGAAATTAGCGTTGCGCACGCCGGCAAAATCCCCGCGCTGGGGAAGGAAATTGTGCTGCCGGTAGAGATCGCTGTGGACGATGGCGGTGCCGTCGGGCGCCGCGATGGCCACGTCGTAGATAGTGGAGGAGTAGCCGACAATCCCCTGCATAATGCTGCCCATGCCGTCGTCGGCCTGGAGGCGGCGGATGGCCTCGGTTTCCAACAGGGGGAACTCACTGGGCTCAGGCTTGTTGCCCACTTCGAGGATTGCGTCCCGGGCGCCATTAAAGACGAGATGGGCCGCAAGCTCTCCTTCCTGGTAGAAGTAATCGACGCGCTGGCGCACCATCTGGATCAGGTTAATGGTGGACAAAGTGGCGACCACCAGCATAACCATGCTGCTGATGGCCACGACGAGCTTCGTCTTGATGCGAAAATGAGGCGCCATAATCTAAACGGCCTGAACGTTCGGCCAGCTACCTTCCAGAACAGGGCGATCAGATGTCTGACGGAACGGGAGCGCCCTGCCCAGAACTATATTGTTTCAACTTGTTGTGCAGCGTCTTAAGGCTGATGCCCAGCATTTCCGCGGCTTGGGTCTTGTTGTTGTCGGTCATTTCCAGGGTCTTGAGGATCAGCAGTCGCTCGCCTTCGCCGACGGTGGTGCCCACCCCGACGCTGATTCCGCTGCGGGGGACTGACCTGCGGGTTGTCCGGCCGCCGCCGCCGAAGCCGGGAGGCAGGCAATCGACTTCGATCAGCTTCTGCTTACACATGATGGTGGCGCGCTCCAGGGTATTGCGCAGCTCGCGAACGTTGCCCGGCCAGTCGTAGTCCATGAATTCCTGCAGGACTTCTTCGCTGATCGCGCTGACTTCGCGGTGGTGTTTCAGATTCATATCGGCGAGCAGTGCTTCCACCAACTGCGGCAGGTCTTCCTTATGCTCCCGCAACGGAGGCATTTGAATGCCGAAGACATTCAAGCGGTAATAAAGGTCGCTGCGCATTTCGCCGCGAGCGATGGCCTCTTCGGGAACCTTGCTGGTGGCGGCCAGCACCCTGACGTTGACCGCAGTCTCGGTCTTGCTGCCCAGGCGGCGCAGCTTATGGTCTTCCAGCACGCGCAACAATTTTGCCTGGGTGGCGATGGGCATTTCGCCGATCTCATCGAGCAGCAGGGTGCCTTCTTCGGCGAGCTCAAAACATCCGGCGCGACGCTCCAGGGCGCCGGTAAAGGCGCCTTTCTCGTGGCCGAAGATCTCGCTTTCCATCAATGTTTCGGGAATAGCGGAGCAGTTAATGGCGACAAACGGCTTGTCCTTGCGCGGGCTCAGGGAATGAATGGTGCGCGCCAGCATTTCCTTGCCACTGCCGCTCTCTCCCGTAATCAGGACGGAGGCGGTGCTGGGCGCGACCCTCTCCACCAGGTTGAAGATCTCGCGCATGCGCGGCGAAGTTCCGACCAGGGATCCCAATATCCCGGTCTGGCGCAGGGCGCGGCGGGTGGCCTCCAGTTCGCGCTCCGTGTTGCGCTGGCGCGAGGCGTTCTGCAGGATGGTGCGCAGGCGCGTCGGATCCACCGGCTTTTGAATAAAGTCGTAGGCGCCGATTTTCATGGCGTTGACTGCCAGATCGATGCTGCCCTGCGCGGTGAGTACGATCACGCTGATCATCTGCGACGCGCTGGCCAGTTTTTCCAGCAACTGCAGGCCATCCATCCGAGGCATGACGAGGTCGGTGATTACAATGGCGGGCGCCCAGGCTTGGATCTTTTCCCAGCCCTCCTGCCCATCACATGCGGTTTCCGCCTGGTAACCCCAGGCTGAGATGAGGTCCGAGAGCCCGGTACGTTCGTTGTCATTATCTTCGACGATTAGGATTTTGTCTGAGCTGTTCATCATTTCGTGGGCCGAGCGAGAGTAGCGGACATAAGTGCAGTTTAACCGAATTCGTATATCCCGGGGCGGGAAACCGGGAAGGGATCAACCATCTGAAGACGGAAAAGAAAAATTCTAAAAGAATGTCCGAGTAAACCAACTAAGAGGCAGACTCGTGCATCAGAACAATTTCCAAGATAAAAACAATTTCCAGGATGGCCTAGGTCAGGGTGGTTGAAGTCTGGGTTATCAAACCATGTACAGTCACACAATTTTGTTGCAGTTGGACGTGTAGTAGTCTATAAAACCAATAACTTAGCTTTAGGAATTCCACCGGGTTGTGTTGTACTATGTATGAGCGGAAGATTTGTTGAGCCCACGTATCGCTTTCGCCGGCAGCATTTCCTGGTTAAGGATGCACTTGGTTTTACCCTCAAGAGTTTAGTTTCGTTGTGGTAGTAGGCCGGAACCGCTGCAAGCTTCAAAAATTCGCCAGTTTACGTAACTTTCGGAGGAATAAGCGCATGTCACATCGTTCAAGATTAATTGGTCGCGGCTGGTCAACAGCGACGGCCGTCCTCATCGCGCTCGCCGCGATGATTCCAAGCGCCGTAGCCCAGGAGCAGGAGCCGGCCAAAGCAGAAATTATGGGAGCCTATTCCTACTACGATCCAGGCGGGAGCGTCACCTACCTCTCCACAGTTAACAACCGGTTGATTCACCGCCGTCTGAAACCATCGAATGCGGGCTTTAACGTTGCGTCGACCTGGTTCTTCAACCGCTACGTCGGAGCCACCATCGACACCGGAACCCATTTCGGTTTCCTGGAAAACTATCTGACGATCATGGCTGGACCGACCTTCCGCGTTCCCATCGATCGTGCGACGTTATTTGCGCACGGTATGGCGGGTCTTCACCGCATCGGGCCTGCCGGCCGTCAAGAGTTCAGATCCACCAACGGCATCGGCCTGATGGCTGGTGGCGGCATGGACTTGAACATTCTGCCCCACTGGAGCTGGCGCGTATTTGAAGCCGAC
>JBBSHD010000148.1:0-6072 GCA_038253455.1 Terriglobales bacterium
AGCCCGGGCGAACTTCACCGGGCCGCTGGTAGGACTTACAAACCTATTTTTACAGGTCACCGGTGCCCTGTCAAAAGTGGCGAACCAGACCCGCGGCGGTATAACCCGGAATGTGTTTTGGGCATCCTAATATCATGATTGCATCACCTATCGAATTCGCATGTGTTTTCTAAGGAGTTTTTAATGGCTGAGGAGGTTCTTGCCGACAGCGTCAAGCCCCAGATTTCCGCGGAGCTCCGGACCCAGCTTCGCGCGCTCTCTCACGACCTGGCAAATTCGCTGGAAACCATCATGCAGGTGTCATACCTGATCGCGCAATCCAACCTCGACGACGACAATAAGAAATGGATTTCGCTGATCGATACCGCGGTTCGCCATTCCGCCAAAATCAACAAAGAGATTCGGGACATTCTCCGATCCCAGGCTTAGAAATCTGAGCCGGGAGCGGTTGCTCCCGGTGGCTTCATCCCGCCGCACAAAACCCAGCTAGACCAGCTTCGCATCCAAGGTGATATCGGCTTTCAGGACCTTGGAAACCGGGCATCCCGTCTTGGCGTTGTTCACCGCAGTGTCGAACTTGGCCTGGTCGGCGTTGGGAATCTTGCACTGCACATCAAGATGGATCCTGGTGATGGCGAAGCCGCCCTCGACTTTTTCGAGAGTGACCGCGGCCACCGTCTTAATGCTGTCGGCGGTCATGCCCGCAGCGCCCAGTTGGCCGCTCAATGCCATGGAAAAACAACCGGCATGGGCGGCGGCAATCAACTCTTCAGGATTGGTGCCGATGCCATCTTCGAAACGGGTGCTGAACGAGTACTGGGTATCTTTAAGGACGCCGCTGTCGGTGGAAATGACCCCTTTTCCGTCTTTTAATCCACCCTTCCATTCTGCTGTGGCCTTGCGTTGCATACACACTCTCCAATAAAAAATTTAATTTTTTTCCGATTTCTAAAGATAGCATGGCGGCCGCGCCGTCTGGTTTCCCGGCGCGTGCCTGGTTGCGGCGACTTATGCCTGGACCAGCTTGCGATATTCGTCGGTGCGGCTAAGAAATTCGTCGATGTCGCTGCGCAGAACGTAGTACGGGGTGGACAGGCGAAGTTTTGAAGGATCGCCGCCGCGAATCCTGATCTTGTGGGTCTTCCATAGCCAGGTTTCAAACGCCAGCCGCTTCAGCCAGGGAACGTTGACGGTGACAATTCCGCAACGCAGCGCGGGGTCGGGCGACGTCCAGGATTCGGCGCCGCGCTTGATCATTTCCTGCAGCAGATAGTCCGCCGATTCGCGATGGCGCTTTTCGATGCGGTCGAGGCCGATGTCGCCGGCAAACTTGATGGCGGCGCGCAGGCCCGCCAGCGCGGGGACGTTGGAAGAGCCAATCCTCTGGAAGCGTTCTGCCCTGATCTTTGGCTCGTCCCAGCCTTCGGAGGCGATGGTGTTCCACACCCGGTCGATGACCTCATCGCGCACGAAGAGAAATCCCGAGCCTTTGGGGGCCTGCAGCCACTTGTGCGGGCTGGAGCTGTAGAGGTCGCACCCCAGGTCATGAATATTGAGACGCATCATGCCCGGCACGTGCGCGCCGTCGATGGCGGAGAGAATTTTCTTGCTGCGCGCCAGGCTGCAAATCTCTTTTATCGGAAGCACCACCCCGGTCACGGTGGTGATGTGGCTGACGAAAATTACCCGGGTACGCGGGGTGATGGCGTCGTTGATCAGGTTCATCACCTGCGCGGCGTCCCTCACCGGCCTGGGCAGGGTGAATCTCTTGACCACGATGCCATAACGCTTGGCCCGCAAATTCCAGGGCCCTTCGCCGCCCGGGTGTTCCTGATCGCTCATCAGGACTTCGTCGCCCCTGGCCAGGTCGAGTCCGTTGGCCATGTAGCTGTTGGCTTCGGTGGCGTTGCGCAGCAGCGCGATCTCGTCGCGCGACGCGCCTACGAATGCCGCCAGCGGATCGCGAAACTGGTTCCACGCCGCGTAGCCCCAGATGGGGTAGTCCTCGGGATCGGCCTCCGACAATTTCTCCGATTGCAGGTAGCTGTCGAAGACCGCCTGCAGGACGGGCATGGGTGAGGAGCCGACGGTGCCGTTGTTCATGTAAATCTCGTCGGTGGGAATGAGGAACTGCCTGCGGATCTCGCGCCAGTAGCCGGGTTGGTCGCGCTCGTACAGGGCTGGTGAAGGCAGGGCTGCGGGAGGATTGCCGTTCACCTGTTGCGCGTGGGATTCGGGTAGAACGAAGTGGGTGGCGGCAGCGATGCCGGCGGCTGCGCTGGCGGAGTGCAGGAGAAATTTTCGGCGATCAATCATGGGTGGGACCTCGATGTTGGCATAATAAGCCCCGGGCGGGAGGAGTTCACTAGTAAATATGAGGTCGTTTTCGTGGCGGGGCAAATTAAAAGAAACGCAACGTCTTTCGCTAAAACAAGGAGCAAGATCTCGCTCCAGGATGACAAGTCCAAAGGGCGTTTTCGCTTGCCCTACTTTTCTTATGCAACTTCTTGAGATTTCGGCGGAGGGAAACATCAAGAGCAAAAGAAAACGCGAGTTCGTTTCGCTCAAAGGACTTCTCGGGATTCGTACGGAAAACCAGGAAGGGAATGTGGATGGCTTTAGTTGTGCTGGCGGCGCTGGTGATTTGGGGTATCCGCTTCGGCGCGGGCGGGGGACTTCTTTTCCTGGTGGAGGTCGCAGCCGTAGGCCTCGCGGTGGCATTCGCGGCAGATGAACAGCTCGCACACGCTGCAGTAAACGGCTGATCGGTTGCACTCCATGGCGTTCTCGCCGGTGGGGTCGTAACCTTCTACTCGGAATATTTCGCAGCGACCGTTAGTGTGCATGGAAGACCTTACGGCCATACATAGTATCAAGACCGCGCGTAGGATGCGACTGTTTTTGTAATGAGAATGGCATGTTTCTGTCCGCATCTATGAAGGAGAAATGCCATCAAAAAAAAATAGTTATCAAGCAGCAAATGGCCATCAAGAAAAAGAGGCGCCTTGCGGCGCCCCTTTTGCAAATAGAGAGCCTACGGCAGACGGGTGCGGTTTGAGTTCTTGATGGGGGTCAGGGTTACGGGTGCTGACAGGTTGAATTCCAGCATGCTCTCTACGGGAATCTTGATCTGGTTGGGACCGGTGGCGGCTTCGACTCCGGTACCCGCCGCTGCTCCGGCTCCGGCCCCGATGGCTGCTCCGCGTCCTCCACCGGCGATGGCGCCTATGATCGCTCCCAGGGCCGCGCCGCCGCCAACTGCTCCGGCGGTGCGCTGACCGCGTGATGCACTTTCGCGGGTGATCTCGTTGGTCTGAATGTCGTAACTGTTGTTGGTGTCGATGATGCGGGTAAGAATCAAGGCGAGATTGGCTCTGCCCTCGAACTTGCCGGACGATTTCGATTCGGCCACGCGCCCCTCGATCTGAGTGCCCCGAGGCAATACCAGGCGGTTATCGAGAGTCACAGCATTTTCCAGGGTGGCGTGGAAAACATCACCGATGCGGTTCACGTTGGTGTCAATGGTTTCGCCAATCCGAACGGAAAGCGTGGTGCCCTGCGGCAGGGTCACCGTAGTGGCGGTGTTCGCGGCATTGGTATTGCTGTTGTTGGGGTAGTTGTTATTGTTGTTGGGGTAGTTGGGATTATTGGTGTTGTTATTGGGGTAGTTCGGGTTGTTGTTATTGGGATAGCTGTTATTGGCGTTGGGCGATCCGTTTGGCGGCAGGGCCTGGTCATTGACGATGTGGATGTCAAAAGGACCGCCGGAATGCACGAACAGGTAGCAGTCTTCGGCGCTGGTGCAGGTCGCGCGGTGAATCATGCGTGGCGGCGCCTGAAAATAGGAATTGCCGTTGAGTACGCGGGTCTGCGAGTTGTCCCACATTTGCAGCTCGACGGTGCCGCGCTCCAGGTATGCCGATTCGGTGGCGCTGTGCCAGTGAAAGGGAATGCGGTTGCCCGCGGGAATTTCCAAGTAAATGTCGGAAGGCCCGGTGCGGGGATTGCCGTTCACCAACTTCATCTGCACTCCGGGGAACTCCGGCACGGCCGCCCACGAGCCTTCATCACTGGACCAGACCTTGGTGGTGGTCGCCGATGGCTCGTAAGTGGTGCGGACTGCGGGCGCCGGGGTGATGGTCCTCCTGCGTTTTCGCGTGGTGGCGGCGCCGGCGAAAGAACCACAAAGCAGGGTAAACAAGAGCACGCTGCAAAAAACGCTATTTCGTTGCGTCATAAACTTGGAACCTCCGGGAAATCTGAACTTCGCAAATCAAATATCGTGGGTGTGCAACACTGCACGCCCGCAGGATTTCGCGTCCTGGGGGGACGACACTGCTAAGTAAGATGACGGATTGGTGTTTCCTGTTGCCACGAAAGCGTAAATTAAGCTGGGCAGGGTCTGTTTTATCCCGGGTTTACACGCTCAAACTAGGCTGGGTTTCCTTCAGCCGGTTTCGCCGGCGGTTTCAACCCCAGGTATTGCATGACTATTTGCAGGTCTTTCCAGGTTTCTTTTTTTTGTCGCGGATCTCGCAACAAATAGGCGGGATGATAGGTGACCGCCAAGCGGGTGCCGTTGAGATCGTGCCACTGTCCGCGCAGCTTGGCCATGGATTCCACTGTCCCCAGCAAAGTGCGGGCGGCGGTGGCGCCCAGGGCCACGATGACCCGCGGGCTGACCACATCGATCTGCCGCAGGAGAAACGGCGAACAGGTATCGCACTCGTCGCGCTCGGGAACGCGGTTTCCCGGGGGACGGCACTTGACCACGTTGGCGATGTACACCTGCTTGCGCTCGAGGCCCATCGCCTGGATCATGTTGTTCAACAGTTGTCCCGCGCGCCCCACGAAGGGCAGACCCTGCTCGTCTTCATCCGCGCCCGGGCCTTCGCCCACAAACAAGAGTTGCGCCTCAGGATCGCCGGCGCCGAAGACGATGTGCTTGCGCGCCTGCGAAAGCCGGCAGCGCACGCACTCGCCCAGGTCTTCGCGAATGGCGCGCAACGCCGCGCTCTTATCGATCGCAAGATCTCCGATGGAGTGGAGGTTGAGGCCGGCGGAAGCCAGAGTTTCGGCTGGAATCAAAACCGGCCCCGCGCTTGCCGGCTTTTCTGCTACGCGTTGCGTCGCCGTAGAGGCGGATTCCGTGTTCATGAGCGCTGGCGCCCCCGGCAAATTCGCCGAATCCGGCTGCGCCAGCGACGAAAGACCCTCGGCTGTCTGCGACACGTCGCGGCGGTAGAAATCGAAGATACCCAGATCCCGGTAGAAATTCATCCGGTCCGCGATGGCCTTTTGCACTTGCGGATCAAGAGGGGGCATGTCAGGGCCTGGGCGGCTGGATGGCCGCGGCTGGCGATGAAAATTCTTTCGCGTCAGCGGATGCCTGGGACTGCCGGCGGAGTTTCACGACTGCGTCGAGCACTGTGTGCGCCACCTCGATCTTGGGTGCAGCAGGCACGTCCACGACTTCGTCCCGCAGGATGATCGTGACCGCGTTGCGGTCGGCGTCGAACCCGGTTTCGGCATGGGTGACGTCATTCACCACGATGGCGTCCACACCTTTCGAACCCAATTTGAGGCGGGCGTTTTCGAGTACGTTCTCGGTTTCGGCGGCAAATCCAAATATGATCTGCGAGCGCCGCGTTCCCTGGCCGGCGTGGTTCTCGTTCTGCGAGGCCTGGCGGTGGCGCACGATTTCCGCAAGGATGTCAGGGGTGGCTTCGAGCTCGATATTTCCTGACCGGAGTGATGAACTTCCGGCGGCAGAACCGGCGCGCTTGAGTTTTTGCGGCGCGGCATTTCGCGGACGGTAGTCGGCCACCGCCGCGGTCTTGATCACCACTGTGGCCGCATCGAGGTGGTTCATCACCGCCGCGCGCATTTCTTCGGCGGTGCGCACCGCGCTGAAAAGCGCCGCCGCGACGACGGACCCGCCCGCTGTGGGCTCAGAGGCTGACGCCCAGCAGGGCGTCGACGGCGCGGGCTACCGACGCGCCGGCGCCCCTGCCGCTCCCCGGGGCTGCGGCTGCCCAGCGGTCGAGGACGTCGAGTGCCCCGGGGGCGTCG
>JBBSHD010000149.1:0-6053 GCA_038253455.1 Terriglobales bacterium
CGGGGTTGACCCGCGCCGCCTGCCGCGAGAGCAATCCGTCCTGGCTCATGGCAAAAGGAATGCGGCTGGCCATCAGGTGGTAGGCATTGATCCCGCTGAGCATCGACAAGATCATCAGCATCTGCAGAATGGTGTGCCCGCGGCTACCGAAAATCGCGGCCGCCGCTGTTCCCAGGGCCATGGTCTGGCCCGCGATCGCGCTCATGGGCAGAACGTGCAGCAGCGCGATGTTGACCAGCAGGTAGATCGCCATCAGCGCCAGCACACCCAGCACCATGGAGCGGCGAATGTCGCGCGCTGGATCGCGCACCTCCTCGCCAAAATAAATAATTCCGTACCACCCATCGTAGGTGTAGATCACCGCTTGCAGCGCCAGAAGCACCGCTACCCATAAGGGATGAGGAAAGATCTCAGTCGGCGCCGCCACGCCAACCGCGGCCGGATGCCGGAACAGAAACGCCGCCGCCACCACCGCCACAAATGCCAGCGTCTTCAACAGGCTGGTGATGTTCTGGGTCATGCTCCCGGTGCGGATGCCGCGCCACTGCAACAGCGCCACCGCGATGGTGACAGTGGCCGCCACCAGCACGGTATGCCCGGCCAGCGCGGGAAGAAGCTCGCCGGCGTAGCCCGCGATCACGATGGCCACCGCGGCGGTGGTGCCACACTGCGCCAGCCAATCCGCCCAGCCCACGGTGAACCCGGCAAACTCTCCCAGCGACCGCAGCGCAAACACGTAGTAGCCGCCGGAGCGCGGCATCATGGCGCACAGTTCCGAGAGCGAGAACGCGCCCAGCAAAGCATACAGACCGCCCACCACCCACACCCCCAGGAACAGGGCAGGGTAAGGCAGGTAGCGGGCAACGTCCCCGGGGGTGCGCAGGATTCCCGCGCCAATGGTATTGCCGATGATGACTGCCAGCCCAAAGCCAACGCCCAGGACGCGCAGCAGTCCTCCGCGAGAAACCGGTGGCAAGCCGGCAGCGTTCAAATCGCGAGGCGAAGGATTGTGAGTTTCTGGAGAAGAAGCCGGCGGCAGCTCTGAGCCAGGCGCCAAGCCGCTATCCCATACCGAGATCGTCGGAAGTTTCCAGCGGCGTTCCACAAACGCGGCAAATCAAAGAAGCGCAATCCCCGCAAGTGAGGGGGTCAGCCACGGGCTTGGCGCATTGCGGGCAGTAGAAGGAAGCGGGTTGCGGAGGAGAGGCCATGAAGCCCCAAAATGTAGCACAGTTCGGGTGCAGAAGCGGGGTTCAAATCAGCGTAGCCAATGGTTGGTCATCTGGAATTTCCTCAGTATCCGTCTAATTAAGTCTCACCTCGTAACAAATCCAAATTATTAGTTTGTCATTCTGACGACCCCCGGCTTTATCGGGGTGAGGAAGAACCCCTATTGTGTCCGCAATCTTTCCCTGGGGGTTTTTCTATGTCTGGCGTCAACGCTTCATCGAGGATGAGAATGTTAAAGTGAGACCCATGGACCCCAACGAGCGCCTGCAGCACGAGTTCAACCGCTGGGCCGAGGCCGGGCGCGGCGATGACATGGAGCGCCACCACCTCAACATCACCGAACAGGTGATCCATCAAATGGATTTACGGCCCGGCGAGCGCGTCCTCGACCTGGCATGCGGCAGCGGCTGGGCGGCCCGCCTGCTGGCGCGCATCGTGGGCAGCGGCCCTGAGGGTTTTGGCCAGGTGGTGGGCCTCGATATCTCCGACGAGATGGTGCGCAAGGCGCGCGCCGCCTCCCGCGACTTCGAAAACCTGATCTACGTCTGGGGCTCAGCCGACAAAATTCCCTGGGAAGAAAACAGCTTTGACAAGGTGCTGTCGGTGGAATCTTTCTATTACTTCCCCGATCCGGACCGTGCCCTGAATGAAATCTTCCGGGTAATGGCGCCCCGAGGCCGGCTGTTTATCCTCATCAACTTCTACAAGGACAGCCCCATCTCCCTGCGCTGGGCCGATGCAATCAGCGTCCCCGTACATGCCCGTTCCGAAGCCGAATACCTCGAGCTGCTGCGCGCCCACGCCTTCGAAAATATAAAGGCCTTCAGGATCCGCGATCAGGGAACCGAGCCCGACGAACACGGCGGCCAGTTCTTCAAGAACGAACAAGAAGCCAAGGAGTTCAAGCAAACCGGCGCACTGCTGCTGACCGCCAACAAGCCCGACCTGCGATCGCCGGGACCGGCTTACACGATTTATTAGAGGAAGTTGACACCACCCCGACACCCTCCTAGACTCAGCCACTGGTTTCATTAGAGAATAGGTCTCCTGAGGGCCCTTCATGTCCTGGTTGCAGAACAAGTTTGAAAAGAACTTCATGATCACCACCGTGGACTACGTGTTCAACTGGGCGCGTAAATCCGCGATCTGGCCCATGACCTTCGGTCTCGCCTGTTGCGCAATCGAAATGATCGCTTCCAGCACCTCGCGCTTCGATATCTCGCGCTTTGGCTCGGAGGTCTTTCGCCCCAGTCCCCGGCAAAGCGATCTTATGATTGTTGCCGGCACCGTGACTTTGAAAATGGCGCCGGTGGTCAAGCGAATTTACGACCAGATGCCTGACCCCAAGTGGGTGATTTCCATGGGCGCATGCTCGTCGGTGGGCGGACCTTTTAATACCTATGCCGTGCTGCAGGGCGTGGATAAGATCGTGCCGGTGGATGTTTACACCATCGGGTGCCCGCCGCGGCCGGAGAACCTTTTCTATTCTCTGCTGAAATTGCAGGACAAGATTGACACCATGACCCTGGCCCGCAAGCCCACCGAAGTGCGGCTGAACGAAGACATGATGCAGGATTTCAAGCGCCAGGTCATGATCGCGCAGACCTTGCAGCCGCGGTAACCCGGCATGGCTGACTTCGTAAAACTTACTTCGCGCGACCAGCTCCCGCCTGCCGGCGAAGCCCGCGAATTTCCCCTGGGCGACAAGATGGTTTGCGTCGCCAACGTCGAGGGCACAATCAGCGCCATGGACAACGTCTGCATCCACCGCGGCGGTCCCATCGGGCAGGGAACCATCGAAGCCGGCAAAGTGGTTTGTCCCTGGCACGGCTGGGCGTGGGACCCGCAAACCGGCGAAGCTGCTCACGGCGCCGCCAGGGTCGCGACCTACCCTCTACGCATCGATGGGGAAGATGTGCTGGTCGAGATCGGTTCTTGATCCGCTGCTGTATTGCAGGCACTGAAAGGCAGGGCAAACATGGCTGATGAAACTGTGGCGGCATACGTAAACCGAATTCTGGCCAGCGTCGAAGGCCGGGACCCCCTCTCCATCATGCGGTCCACGCCTCGCGTGCTCCGCGACCTGGTGCAGGGCAAGCAGCCCGAACGCCTCACCCTGCGTCCTGAAGCCGATAAGTGGTCGGCGGGAGAAATTCTTGCGCACCTGGTCGAAGCCGAAATGGTTTTCGGGTTTCGCGCCCGCTTTATCCTCGGCGCCAACGGCTCCGTCATCCCCGCCTTCGATCAGGATGAGTGGGCGAAGACGTCGCACTACGAGCGCCTTGATCCCATGTCATCGCTCGATGTGTTCACCCACCTGCGCCAATTTAACGTGGCCTTCTTCGAGTTGCTGCCTCCGGAAAAACTTGAGTACTACGGAATGCATGAGGAACGCGGCAAGGAAACCATCGAGAAGATGCTGCGCATGATCGCCGGGCACGACCTGAACCATATCAAGCAGTTGGAAAAGATACTCGAATTCAAGACTTCGTTTTCAGGATGACTATTACCGTTACCAAGCGATCTTCACGCAGAACAATTGGCGCGACATCATCGCGCAATCAGGAGGGACTATGAAGACCCCGTCATTATTCAAGCTGTGCGCAATCCTGCTGGCTGTGAGCTTTCTCCCGGTGGCCGCCCGCGCCGATATGAAGGCGCGCAACAAGATGACCACCGCGGGCATGGCCATGGAATCCACGGTGTACGTCAAAGGCAGCCGTCAGCGCACCGAAACCAGCGTTGGCATGGTCCCCGGCATGCAGATGATCAGCGTGCACGAATGCGATCTGAAGCGCATCGTGCAGATCAACAACAACACCTGCACTTATTTCATCGCGCCGACCGCCGATGAAGGCACGACGGCCGCGCCTCCGGCGGCGAGCGGCAGCCGGCGCGGCGGCCGTGTGACCGTGACCAGCAACATCACCGACACCGGCGAGCGCCAGCAGATGTTTGGCCACACCGCGCGCCGTCTCAAGATCCACCTCACCATGGAAGCGGCGCCCAACTCCTGCGCCCGCGCCAACACCAGCATGGATTCCGACGGATGGTACATCGACGTCGCGCCCGCGCTCGATTGCGCGGTCAAGAGCATTCCCACCCGCCCCACTCGCGGCCAAGCCGATTGCCAGGACGATTACACGATTCGCACCACCGGCAGCGGGCGGCCGGGCTTTCCAGTGAAGGTGACGACCAACATCAATGCCGAGGGCCACGCGGTGACCATGTCCCAGGAAACCGTTGAGCTCACCAGCGCCACCCTCGATCCCGCGCTGTTCGAGATTCCCGCCGGATATCGTGAAGTGCACAGCCAGGGCGAGCTCATGGGCGGCATGGGCGGCATGCTGGCGATGATGGGCGGCAAGCCTTCGTCGGGATGTTCAGGAGCGCAGCCGCCAACCTCGACCATGACCACGGCCCAGGCTACGGGGATGCCGGTTACGGTGGCTTCCGACGGTATCCGCATTGGGATTGCGCCCATCAACAACAAGACCAGCGCCAGTTTCTCCACGGAGCAGGTGCGCGGCAAGTTAATCGATCTGTTTGACGGCATCAGCTCGATCAAGATCGAAGCCGTCCCCCTGCAAAGCAAGGAACTGCCCGACCTCGATCGCGAGGCCCGGCAAAAACAGTGCAACTACATCCTGGTGACCAACGTGACCGGCCTGAAAGAACCGTCGGCCAAACGTAAACTTGGCGGCTTCCTGGGCAGGGCAGCAGGCCTACCCGCCGCGGCCGCCACCAACGGCACATTCGAATCCAGCCTCGACTATCACCTCTATCAAGTGGGCAAAGCCACCGCCGTCCTCGATTCAACCTCTGACTCCAAGGAAGGCAACGACGCGGAAGACAGCATTGCCGCAGCCACGACCAGGGAAGTGGCGCTGGTATTGGGGTTGGTGCGGGCGCAGAGCCGTAAGTAGCTTTTGGCTTTGCATGTCGGAATAAAGCCCAAAAAATAAGAGGCGACTCTGCAGCGGACTTGAAGAGCCTGTGTCGCATGTATTCGTCGGGACATCAGCCCACGTTTGATAGGTCCTTTGGGGCAGAAGAACACGTTTAGTATGTCCCCTGGGAAAGACGCCTACGTTTTATATGTCCTCCGGCAAAGATGCACACCTTTAACATGAATTGTCATTCCGAGCGAAGCCGAGGAACCTTTTGTTTCCTCGACGCAATCAGCACAGCTGGCCAAGCGGCAGACTCAACGAATCGACGCTCAGGTTTTACGCGTAGCCTGCCGTTGACTAAAACTCGCGGCGGAAGAAACATTTACTTAGGCAGGAACATGATATGAGCCACCGAGCGTTTTACGTTTACATTCTGGAAAGCGTATCGCGCAGGGTGATGTATGTCGGCGTGACCAGTGATCTACTACGCCGCCTGGGAGAGCATAAAACAGGTCTGCAGGAAGGGTTCACCAGGAAGTTTCATACGCATCGGTTGGTTTACTTCGAGACATTTCAATACTCGAATAAAGCCATCGCCCGGGAGAAGGTCATCAAGAGGTGGACCCGCGCCAAGAAGAATGCGCTTGTGGAAAGCACGAATCCTCATTGGCTGGATTTAAGCGAAGGGCTGGAAGATTTTCTGGTTTGCCAGGTGTAGATCAAAGGCAGGCTGCGCGTAGAACCAATTTGACGGCCCGGTGGATTCACTGCTTCAGTCTGAAACTCCTGCCACCTACAGGAAACAAAAGGTTCCTCGGCTTTCGCTCGGAATGACAATTCATATATAACGAGCGCTCTGTCGCGGAGGACATATAGAACGTGGGCTTCTGTCTCGGGAGACTCTTGAAACTTTGGCTGGCAGGCCAATAC
>JBBSHD010000150.1:0-5982 GCA_038253455.1 Terriglobales bacterium
AGGCCAGGGTTCCAAACATGGCGCCGTAGAGGGCCAGCAATATCATCTGCGGCCCTCCCTGATAGAGATGAGCTGCTCCGAAGACGATGCCCGCGGCGATGATGCCGGCAATCGCGCTGCCGATCCAGGCCATGAACTGGCGCTGGAAGTAACCGCGGAATATCACTTCTTCGCAAAAGCCAGCATTGATGCAGAGCAAGATCCATAGAGCGATTTCGACCGGACCGTGGGGGGCGATGAAGCCGAAGGCGCGCTTGATTTGGCCGAGGTCGCTGGGATGGAGCATGCCCATGGCCAGCTTGGCCACGGCGATTACGGTGATGCCGGCGATCCAGTAGCCTGCGGCGATCAGAATATCCAGCAGCACATCATCGAATGATTGCCAACGGCCGCCGATCAACTGGCGCAATGACAACGGCCTGCCAGGGCCGGGACGGCGCAAGCCCCAGACAATGAATGCCACCAGCACCCACTGGAAAAAGATGACCTGAAGATATTGTGGAACGTGGCTGCGCACGACGCTGGGATCGAGGTGGCTGATACGCCGGGCGGTAAGCCAGGTGGTCCCGGTCATCACCGCCATCAGCAATACCGTGTGCCATAGCGGCGCCACGGCGGGGAATCGCGGTGTTTCTTCGACGCTGATTGGTGTTGTCGCCATGGTACTTAGCTCTCAAACCCGGGTTCTGCAACTGTGCGCGCGTACAGGCATCTTATAATGAGAGTGCGGCCCACCGGCAAATCGCGCCGCACGGCTGGTGCGATATCTCTCAATCGACGCGGGAAATAGACCGGCGAATTCCCAGGAGTGAAAAGTGAATATAGAAGAAGCAGTCATCATCGCGGGTGTTCGCACCCCAATCGGAAAATTTCAGGGTGCGCTTTCTGATTTCAGCGCCACCCAACTGGGCGCCATCGTGGTGCGCGAGGTGGTCAAGCGCGCCAACATCGATCCTCAACTGGTGGATGAATGCATCATGGGCAACGTGGTTTCCGCGGGACTGGGGCAGAACCCGGCGCGGCAGGCCGCGCTGGGCGGGGGACTTTCGCACGAAGTGGGAGCGATGACCATCAACAAGGTCTGCGGCTCGGGATTGAAAGCGGTATCGCTGGCGGCACAGGCCATCCTCACCGGGAACAGCTCGATGGTGGTGGCGGGCGGCATGGAATCGATGACCAACGCGCCCTATCTTTTGCCGCAGGCGCGCAAAGGCTACCGCCTGGGCAACGCGCAGGTGGTGGATTCGATGGTGCACGACGGGCTGTGGGAAATTTACAACGACTATCACATGGGAAACACCGGCGAGAACGTGGCGGAAAAATACGGCATCACCCGTGAAGAGCAGGATGAATATGCGGTGAACTCGCATCGCAAAGCCATCGCCGCCTGGAAGGAATGCCGGTTCAGCTCGCAGGTAGTGCCGGTGGAAATACCCGGCCGCAAGAAAGGCGATCCGCCCATCGTGTTTTCCAAAGATGAGTCGCCGCGCGAAGAAACCACCATTGAAACCCTGCGCAAGCTCAAGCCGGCATTCAAGAAAGACGGCACCGTGACCGCGGGCAACGCTCCGGGAGTCAACGACGCGGCGGCGGCGCTGCTGGTCACCAGTGCGTCACGCGCGCTCGAATTGGGCATCACGCCGCTGGCGAGGATCGTGGCGCAAGCCACCAGCGGGGTTGACCCGAAATGGGTGATGATGGCGCCGGTGAGCGGCGTCCGCAAGATATGGGAAAAGACCGGATGGAAAGCCGATGACGTCGATCTTTATGAACTGAACGAGGCTTTTTCGGTGCAATCGGTAGCGGTCACGCGGGAGCTCGGCCTGGATATGAACAAGGTAAACGTGAATGGCGGGGCGGTGGCGCTGGGACATCCCATCGGGGCCAGCGGGGCGCGGGTACTGGTGACGCTAATTTTCGAAATGATCCGGCGGGACGCCCATAAGGGCATCGCAGCGTTGTGCCTGGGCGGAGGAAATTCGGTGGCCATGGCTATCGAGCGCTGAGGCGACCTGACCGGGTTCGCGGCAATCTGAAAGCTGGTTGCGATCGGTCAGCGGAATCGCCAGTCCCTCGCGAATGGCATACACTCGGTCGAGATTTTCCAGCAGCTCGGCCACGTCAGGGTCGAGTTGGATGTCCTGTTCGGCCCCGGCCACGGGATCGATAAAATCGCGGGCCTGCTCCAGGCGGGACGCCAGAGCTTCGAGCGCAGCCTCATCCACATTCTTGCCCGGCGTGGTGTCCAGCCGGTTATCGGGACACAGCAGGCTGTGAAATTCCCGATTTACGATGCGCACCAGCGAAATAACTGAGGCTTCCATTTTAGGTGTCCTCGAAGCATTGTCCCCGTGCCCTACTCACCCATAACTTTTATCAGCACACGCTTATCGCGCTGGCCGTCAAACTCGGCATAAAAAACGCGCTGCCAGGTGCCCAGGTCCAGCTTGCCCTCGGTAATGGGCAACAAAACCTGGTGGTGCAGCAGCAAAGCCTTTAAATGGGAGTCGCCGTTATCCTCCCCGGTCTGATGATGGCGATAATTCTGTTTAAAAGGCGCCAGGCCTTCCAGCCACAGGTCGATATCTTCGATCAGACCTGATTCGTTATCGTTTACGTAGATGGCAGCGGTGATGTGCATGACCGAAACCAGGACCATGCCATCGCGCATGCCGCATCTTTTTAAAACCGCCTCCACCTGGGGAGTGATGTGCACGTACTCCCGATGTTTCTTGGTGTGGAACGTCAAATATTCGGTATGGAATTTCATCGTGCCGCCGGGGATGCCACAAACTCCCGCCCGAACATCTGTTTGCCCCGCAGACAGGTAAGATGCAGAAAATTGCTCAATAGAAGTACCCGCTGCACCCGAAAAACCGGCTGGGTTAAACTACGACGGGATTAAAGCAACTTTGCATTTCATGAAAGGTCTCAAGGCTTTTCGATGAGCGATTCCTCAAAGAACACCGACCCAAAGGCAGGCGCCGTGCGGACCGGCATTGAGCGGGCGTGGACCTTGCCGTCAGCGGCCTATTACGAGCGGGAGACGGCTAAACTTGAAAAAGACAAAATCTTTGCGCGCACCTGGCAAATCGCCGCGCGCTCCTCGCAATTGGTCCAGGCCAACGACTTTGTGACCACTGAGCTTGGGGGGAGCCGCTGCTGCTCACGCGCGGGGAAGGCGGCGAGCTGCGCGGTTTTTATAATGTGTGCCGGCACCGCGCCGGGCCGCCCGCTGAAGGCTGTGGAAACCGCAAAGTTTTTCGCTGCGGATACCACGGGTGGACCTATTCACCGGAGGGCCACTTATTGCACGCTCCGGAGATGGAAGGGACGGAGAATTTTCGCGCCCAGGATTTTGGGCTGGTGCCGGTCCGGGTGAGTGAATGGTCGGGCTTGGTCTTCGTCAATCTCGACGACCAGGCAGTCCCGCTGGAGGAGGCGTTGGGTGAGCTGCCCGCGCAGGCAGGCAAATTCAATTTCGGCGGAATGCGGCTGCACGAACGGCGCGATTACGTCATGGAGTGCAACTGGAAGACCTACATCGACAACTATCTTGAGGGATATCATCTGCCCAGCGTTCATCCCAGTTTGAACCGCGAGCTCGATTACAACCAGTACACCACCGAGCTATATCCGCGACACTCACTGCAATGGAGCCCGATCCGCGGCGCGGAGAATGAAAAGACGGTCGCGCGCCGCTACCGCCAGGAGGTTTCTGGCGGGCCCGGCGCGATGCGCGCCGAATATTACTGGATCTTTCCCAACTGGATGCTGAATTGTTATCCCGACAACGTTTCGCTGAACATCGTGCTGCCGCTGGATGCCGAACGCTGCGTGGCAATTTTTGAATGGTATTTTGCGGAAGAGCAGCTGCACCGCGGGATACCGGCTGAAACCGTGGCGTTCAGTGATGAGATCCAGGTGGAAGACGGCCGCATTTGCGAGACGGTGCAACGCAACCTGCGCTCGCGCAGCTACACCCGGGGCCGCTATAGCGTGAAGCAGGAAACCGCGCTGTACCACTTCCATTCTCTGTATTCGGCCTTGATGGAAGTTTGAGGCAGCCTCTGATTCGCAGGGCAACCGGCCGCTTTATTCGGCCTCGCCGGCGGCCAGCAGCGGCAGCGAAGGCACCGGTACGGTAGTGGAGAGACAAGCGATAGCGTACACGCTGGCGATGATGGCGAAAGCGGAGACCAATCCCACGCGGTGAGCCACGGCTCCGACGGCGAATCCCATGATGACCTGCAGAAGCGTTCCCAGAAAAAAGAAAGCGTTCTGCACGCGTCCCATGAAATGCTTGGGAACAACTTCCATCAGGCTGCTGGAGATGGCGATGCCGCCCAGACCGCGGGCCGAGCCCATCAGCGCGTAGAGGGCCACGCTGATTGCCAGCACCGGTGAGTGGGGGACGATAAACATTCCAAGGGAGAGCGTGGCCATCGCGACGCCGACCGCTCGCTTGGAGCGAAAGCGGAGAATGAAAGCCGAGCTGAATAGCGCACTTACAAACGCGCCCATGCCCCAGGCGCCGTTCAACCAGCCAAACCCGATGGCGCCGGCGTGCAGAATACGGTCGCTGAGCGGCGCGGTCACGATTCCCTGAGTGAGCATGGCGCTCAGGAACAGCGACCATCCCAGGCCGATCAAGACCACGTCCGGCCTGGTCTTGAGGTAAGAAATTCCCTCCCGCATTTCATGCAGGTAGCGTGCCCAGGAGCCGGCGCTTTCACCGGGGATGGCGGCAGAAGCTTGCGGGGGAACGTCGCGCACCAGGTGGCGGCCGCGGCGGGCCAGAAAGTAGCACGAAAAAGAAATTACGTAAGTGGCCACATCAAGAAGCAGCACACCGCCCAAGCCGATCCGGTTGTAGAGAAAGCCGACGAACGCGCCGGCGATGAGCCATCCGCCCTGCACTCCGGCCATCAAGAAAGTGTTCGACTCGACGAATTTATCCGGCGGCGTGATTTCCTGGATCAGCGCGGTGATGGTGGGCCAGAACATCCAGAAGCCGGCGTAGATCAACGTGCTCATGGTGTAGAGCTGCCAGATGCGGACGTGACCGCGGAGAACGATGATGGCCACCGCCAGGATCGCGAGCCCGCGAGCGCCATCGAGAAACATGACCAGGTGGCGGCGATCTTCGCGATCGATCACCACCCCGGTGAAGGGAAGCATCAACAGCGCGGGCGCGGTGCCCAGGATCACAAGCGTGCCCAGAGCCTGCTCGGAGTGGGTCGCCTGCAGGATGTACCAGGTAACGGCGGCGCTGTTCATCCCACTGCCGATCATGGAGATCAGGTTGGCGGCGAAGATGAAGCGTAAGGCGCGGTGCTGCATCAGGGATTGCATGCCATCTGAGTTTACCTTCGATCGGTTTCATACGATTTGAAAGCAACGGTATCGGCCCAGGCTCCACCGTTGCGACGCCGAAGGGCAACATGGAATGCGGGGCTTATACTGGAATTAATTGCAAAAACCTGTTCAGCGAGGACCTGACTGCTTCCTTATATACATCTTGGGCCGCTTACCCTGGGAACTTTTGGATTGCTGTTGTGGTTGGCTTTCGTCTGCGCCTTCATGGTATTGCAGGCGGACTTCCGGCGGCGGCGGCTTAACGCTGATGCTCAGACCATAGCGCTCACCGTTGCGCTGGCCGGCATCGCCGGCGCAAAGCTTTACAACGTACTGGAAACTCCCGCGGAATTGTTTGCCAACCCGCTGGGGATGATTTTCTCCCGCGGAGGCTTCGCCTGGGCGGGTGGGTTCATCGCCGGCATGGTTGCCCTGGCAATCATGGCGCGCCGCTACCGCATGCCCCTGCTGTTGATGTTCGACGCCTGCGCACCGGCGGCTGCGCTAGGGTATGCGGTGGGACGCATCGGCTGCCTGATTTCGGGCGACGGCGATTATGGAATTCCCACGTCCCTGCCGTGGGGAATGAGTTTCCCCAATGGGCTGGTGCCGACCACCGACCGG
>JBBSHD010000151.1:0-5957 GCA_038253455.1 Terriglobales bacterium
CGCGTTCGATTCGTCGTTCAACTCCAAGCCGGCGATGCGCTTTCACGGCTCGGTGGCGGCGATCGTCGAGGAGGTACAGAAATTAAATCGCCAGGGACGCCGCGTGATGCTGGTAGCGCCCAACATGGGAGAGCTGGAACGCCTGGCCGGCATCTTCGCCGAATACCAGCTTCCGTTTCGCATCGGCAGCCGCAACCCGGTGGCCGGGTCGCAAGGCGATTTGTTTGTCGAAGAATCCACTTACTACGGCGGCGATTTCACCGCCACCACGCTGGTCAGGGCCGATGTGCCCGACGGCGTGGTGTTGCCCGAAGCCAACCTGGTTTTATTTGGCGCGCACGATCTGTTTGACGAATCGGAGGCGGTGGCCAGCCGCCCGTTGCGGCAGAAATCAAAGACCTCGGCATTTCTTTCGGACTTCCGCGACTTGGCGGTGGGCGATTATGTGGTGCACGTCGAGCATGGAGTAGCGCGCTACCAGGGACTGAAAGAAATTGTGCACGGTGATTCCGCCGGCGAGTTCATGGTGCTGGAGTTTGCCGAATCCGCCAAGCTTTATGTCCCGCTCACGCGCCTCGACCTGGTGCAGAAATACCGCACCACCGAAGGCGGGCATCCGCAGCTTTCGCGGCTAGGCAGCGCGGCCTGGGCGCGAACCAAGGCCAGCGTCAAGAAAGCCATGGTGGACATGGCGGCCGAGCTGCTGAAACTCTATGCCGAGCGCAAGGCCTCACCCGGCCACGCGTTCGCCGCCGACACCGAGTGGCAGCGCGAATTCGAAGACGCATTCGAACACAACGAAACCGATGACCAGCTCACTTCGCTGGCCGACATCAAGCGCGACATGGAATCGACCCTGCCCATGGACCGCCTGCTGTGCGGCGATGTGGGATTCGGCAAGACCGAAGTCGCCATGCGCGCGGCCTTCAAGGCGGTCAGCGATCACAAGCAGGTGGCGGTGCTGGCCCCCACTACCGTTCTGGCGTTCCAGCACCAGCAGACGTTCAAGAACCGCCTGGCCGCCTTTCCCATCTCGGTAGAGATGGTCAGCCGCTTCCGCACCGCCCGCCAGGTAAAAGAAATTCTGGAGCGCCTCGAGAACGGCAAGGTGGACATCATCATCGGCACCCACCGGCTGCTGTCAAAAGACGTCAAGTTCCACGACCTTGGCTTGGTCGTCGTCGATGAGGAGCAGCGCTTCGGCGTCCGGCACAAAGAGCGCCTGAAACAATTGCGCAAAGAGGTGGACGTGCTGACTCTCTCGGCCACGCCGATTCCGCGCACCCTGCACATGGGCCTGGCGGGCTTGCGCGACATGAGCGTGATCGAAACCCCGCCCAGCGACCGCATCGCCATCCAGACGGTGGTGGCGGCGTTCGACGAAAAACTCATCCGCATGGCCATCGAGCACGAGCTCGACCGCGGCGGCCAGGCCTACTTCGTGCATAACCGGGTGGAGAGCATCTACGAAATCGCGGCGCGGATACAGGAACTGGTTCCGCGGGCGCGGGTGATCGTGGGCCACGGACAGATGTCGGAAGGCCAACTGGAAAAAGTGATGCTGGCATTCGTGCGCCACGAGGCCGACGTGCTGGTGGCCACCACCATCATCGAAAATGGCCTGGACATCGCGCTGTGCAATACCATCATGATCAATCGCGCCGACCGCCACGGCCTCAGCGAGCTCTACCAGTTGCGCGGCCGGGTGGGCCGGTCCAACCGGCGCGCCTATGCGTATCTGCTGATTCCTCCCGAGGTGGAGATCACTCCCATCGCGCGCCAGCGCCTGGCAGCGCTCAAGGAATTTTCCGAGCTGGGCGCCGGGTTCAAGATCGCCGCGCTTGACCTCGAGTTGCGCGGCGCCGGCAACCTGCTGGGCGGCGAGCAAAGCGGGCACATCCAGGACGTGGGTTTTGAAATGTACACGTCGATGCTGGAGCAATCGGTGCGCGAATTGAAGGGCGAGGAAACGGTCGCCCGCATCCATACTTCTCTCAATCTGGGGCTCAACCTGCGCATTCCGCCGGAATACATTGGCGAAGAAAACCAGCGCTTGCGCATGTACAAGCGCATTGCCGGGGTGGAGGATGAAGCCAGGCTGAACGACGTGCGCAACGAGCTTAAGGACCGCTACGGCGAGATACCGGATACGGTACGCAATCTGCTGCACGCGGGCAAACTCAAATTGCTGTGCGAGCAACTGGGAGTGGCGGCGATCGACCGCAAACGCGATATTATTTCGGTAAAATTCAGTGAAGATGCGAGAATCGACCCGGAAAAGCTGGCGCTATTTGTGGCCGGCCAGCGCGGGGCGCAATTCTCTCCCGGCGGAGTTTTGAAGTTCGCATTGCCGGGGCGGCAGTTTGAAACCAGCCATGCCGAAGAAATCATGTCCTGTGTGCAACAGGTGCTGGAAGGGATGGCGGCCGAGCCGGTCGCGGTGGCATGATTCAGGTCAGTCGCAGGAGAAGACGCGGTAGCGCGAAAGCCAGGTGAAGCGTGGAAACTAAATTCATGGAGAGAGCGATCGAGCTCTCAATCGAAAATGTTGCCTCCGGGGGCGGCCCCTTCGGGGCAGTGGTGGTGCGCGACGGTGAGATCATCGGGGAAGGCGTGAACCGGGTGACCGCCAACCACGATCCCAGCGCCCACGCCGAAGTGCTGGCCATCCGCGCGGCGTCGTGGCAGCTGCAAAATTTCGATCTCAGTGGCTGTGAGCTTTACAGCTCGTGCGAGCCGTGTCCCATGTGCATGGCGCTGGTGTACTGGTCGCGGCTCGATAAGATTTACTATGCCAACCGCATTGCCGATGCAGCCCGAATCGGTTTTGATGACGCCGTTATTTACCGGGAGCTGGCGTTGCCCCCCGAAAGCCGTTCGCTTCCCCAGGTGCAAATGATGCGCGAGGAAGCCCTGCAGGCGTTTGCCGCCTGGGAGCGAAAGACCGACAAGACCGAATACTGAGCGCTTCACGTCCGGCGAACTCCATGATGAATACTCCCGGCACTTCGATTGCAAAGGCGGTCGATAGTGGGCCGGGGCGCGCCCCTTCCCGGAATTCCTTTCTTCCCGTCCCAAAAAAATAAAGTCAAACGCCGGGGCCGGAACTCCGGTCTTTACTGTCAGGAACAGCAAATTCGCGGGACAGATTAGAAAGCAAATGATGGAACTGGCGGATGCGGTGATCTTTAACCACTCTCTGGGGGCGACCGAAGCGCTGACCACAGAGCTGGAAACTGCCGTTCGCGAGCATTCCCGCCTGGTTTATCAAGTCGCCTCCGCCGTTCTTCGAAACCCGCAGGATGCCGAGGACGCTGTCCAGGAAACATTCCTGCGGGTGCTCAAGTATCAGAAGCAGCTTCCCGCAGTCCGCGAAATTCGTGGCTGGCTGGCCCGCATTGCGTGGCGGGTCGCGGTGGACCGAAGCAAAGGGCGCCGGCAGGCGCTGGAAGTGTCGGATGAATCGCATCCTGAGCCGCATGACCCCAATGCTTCAGCGGAACAGACGGCAATCCAAAAAGATCATCTGCGCCGTCTGCACAGCCTCATCGCCGGGCTTCCCACGGGCTTGCGAGACGCGTTAATCCTCTCGACGATAGAAGAAATGACTTCGGTTGAGGTGGCCAGGATCTTAGGCATACCCGAAGCGGCGGTGCGGGGGAGGGTCTTTCGCGCCCGCCAGATATTGAAACAGAAATTTTCCGCGCAGCTGGAACACAGCGGCCCTGGAGGCGAACGGTGACGCCCGAGAAGAAAAATTACGGAGGGACTCCCGGCCATATTGATGCAATGTTGGACACGGCGCTGGCGCAGTATTCGGCTGCGGAACCTCGCGTGGGACTGGAAGAACGAATCCTGACCAACTTGCGCCTGAGCGAACGCCCGCTGCGCCGGCTGGCCTGGCGGCCCATTGCGGTGGCCGCTGCGATCGTTCTGCTTGCCATTCCGTCTTACCTGGTATGGCGGGGCGTGGTCACCGGTAGTCATCGAGATAAAGGCGAAATCTCGCTTAGTGGATCCGCTCCCGCGTCGCCGGCGGATTTACGTCCCCCGCCGTCGCCGCTGGTACACCGGCGGGATGCTCATGCGAACTCGCAGTTGGCGGCGGCCAAGCCGACACGCCCAGTTGGCGTTGGACAACGTGCTTCTCTGCTGCGCCCGCCGAGCCCCGCAAAGCCCGTGGCCGGTCCCCGGCTGGAACAGTTTCCCGCAGCCTCACCTTTGACCGAACAGGAAATTTTGCTGGCCCGCTATGCACGCCAGGTCGAGCAAGCGGAATCGGCTGACGCGCCGTCGCTCAAAGATTTGGAAGTCGAAGCCTTAAACATCGCGCCACTTACAACCGATCAACCCGAGAAATAACAGGAGAACCCGATGAAAAAATATGCCCGTGAAAATTTGTCCCGGATCACAACCCTTCTGCTGGCAGCGTTGATGCTGGCGGCTGCAGGCAGCACGCGGGCGGTGGCGCAGACAGCTTCAGCTGCGACGTCGCCGGAAAAGCTAGCGGAAAAAACTGCGAAACGCGCGTCCTTATATCGCGTCAATTTCGTTGTTCGCGAATTGGAAGACGGCAAGCGGATCAACGAGCGCAATTTTTCACTGTTGCTCGAGGAAGATGGATATAACTCCAGCCTGCGCATCGGCGATCGAGTGCCTCTCCGGGTCGATGACAAAAACCTGCAATATTTGGATGTGGGGTTCAATCTGGATTGCCGCCTGACGGAGAAAAGCGGTCTCGTCGAACTCGAAACCGTCATTGAATTCAGCAACGTCGCCAGCTCGGGCGTGCCCAACAACGTTCCCTTGACGCCAACTTTGCGACAAACCAAGTATCGCGTTCATACCCTGGTGCAAGCGGGCAAGCCTACCCTCATCCTCAGCGCCGACCAGTTTGACAGCAAACGCCGCCTGGAAATTGAAGTGGTGGCGGTCAAAGTTGTCTTCATCGCTTAATTTCTTAGGGGGGAATCCTCACCCCGGGATAGAATCCAAAGCGCCTGCACGAAAAGTTTTTTGGCAACCTGGATTTTTTCCCCGGCAGAGCCTGCGGCCGGCAATGGAGGATGCGATGAAATCTTTTTACCTGGTCCTGACGATGCTGGTGGTGGCTGCGCTGACATCATGCACCGCCCCGCCGCCCCCGGCGCCCAACCTGGCGCAGGAAGAAGCCGCAATCCGCTCTGCCGACGCCCAATGGCTCGCCGCCGCTAAGGCCAGGGACCTGGAGAAAACAGTTTCCTTCTGGGCCGACGACGCCGTGGTGTTACCCATGCAGTCCATTCCGCTCAACGGGAGCAACGCCATCCGGGAATTCGTGGGCAGCTCGTTTGCTTCGCCAGAGTTTTCCGTGAATTGGAACCTGGAGAAAGTGGTGGTGGCGGCATCGGGTGATATGGCCTATACCACCGGCTCCGCGCAATTTACCTTCAGGGCGTCGCCCACCGCCGTGGTCTCGCAGAAGACCAGCTCAGTCGTAATTTGGAAGAAACTTCCTGACGGCACATGGAAGGCGGCAGTCGATATCTGGACGCCGCAGGGCCCGGCAATCCCAGTCGGCGTTCCCGCTAGGTAAGTCCAAGCCGAGGTGCGGCCAAAAATATTTTCGTGGCAAGCTACGCCCGGAAACTTCACCTCGAACAGGCGTGCATGAGGCTATGCTAGGATTCTGAGGCTCCGCTGCGCCGGGATTTTTCGGTCCAACACAAGCATACGGCTGGCGGCGTCTCCGTTCCAGCCGCCGTACCCATGAAAATGAAAGTTCGCAAAGCCGTCTTTCCTGCCGCGGGCTTAGGCACCCGTTTTCTGCCCGCAACCAAGGCCCTGCCCAAAGAAATGCTTCCCCTGGTGGACAAGCCCATCATCCAGTATGGCGTGGAGGAAGCGATTGCGGCCGGCTGCGACCAGATCATCATCGTCACCGGCCGCGGCAAGAGCGCGATTGAAGATCACTTCGA